>JAGTUY010000550.1 GCA_018224455.1 Desulfosarcina sp. | reverse complement strand
TCGTAGTCCGGCACTCTATCCAGCTGCGCTACGGGCGCTAAAAAGTTGGATTGGTAATTAAGCCAAACGGGGGAACATGTCAATGAATTCTTTAAATGGGCACTTCTCCTCCTGGTTGGTTTGGTCGACGTGCCTCGATCCCGACCCTGATCTTTCGTTTCATCCCTCGCGTTAAAAATCTTCTTGATCAAAGCCCAAAAAAAGTAGACTGTCCAACCATGGCACCCCCCCACGAACACTTCATGCAGATGGCTATCGATCAGGCTGTTGCCGCCGGCCAAATGGGCGAGGTACCGGTGGGTGCGGTTATCGTTGATGCCGACAGCCGGGTGCTCGCAAAAGACCACAACCGATCCATCAGCAGCTGCGATCCATCGGCCCATGCAGAGATCAATGTCCTCCGTTCGGCCGCGCACCGGATCAAAAATTATCGTTTGTTAAGCACTACGCTCTATGTTAGCATTGAGCCTTGTGCCATGTGCATGGGGGCCATTGTCCACGCCCGGGTAAAAACAGTCGTTTTTGGGGCGGCCGACCCGAAATGGGGCGCGGCGGGCAGCCTTTACCACCTCGGTCATGACCCACGACTCAACCATCAGGTCGAGATAATACAGGGAATTTGTGCGCACCGTTGCCGTTTGGTGATCCAGGAATTTTTTCGTGAGCAGCGCAAAGCGAATTAAAGCATGCAGTTTTTACCTGTTCACGCCATTCAGTTGATTATTGATGAAGGAGCATCTCGTGGCAAATATCGTTATTGTAGGCACCCAGTGGGGTGATGAGGGGAAAGGAAAAATCGTTGATCTTCTAGCCGCTGAGGCCGATGTGGTGGTCCGGTTCCAGGGTGGCAACAATGCCGGCCACACCATGGTTGTGGATGGCGAACAGTTTATCAGCCACCTGATCCCCTCCGGGGTTCTTCAGAAGAAAATCTGCATGATCGGCAACGGGGTCGTCGTGGACCCCGAGGTCTTGATCGAAGAGATCGATTACCTGGAATCCAAGGGAATTGCCGTCGATCCCGACATTCTCATGATCAGCGACCGGGCCCACGTGATCATGCCCTATCACAAACTGATCGACCACGGTCGTGAACGGATGAAGGGCGAGAAGAAGATCGGCACCACCGGCCGGGGCATCGGTCCCAGCTACGAAGACAAGGCAACCCGGCGCGGTGTTCGTTTCGTAGACATGATCGACCCCGAATCTTTTAACGAGCACCTTCAGGCCATCGTACCTGAAAAAAATTTTTACCTGGAAAAATTCCTGGGCACCGACACTGTGGATATAGCGTCGATAGCGAATCAGTACACCCAATTCGCCAATCGGTTGAAGCCATACGTCACCAACGTTTCAGTGGCCTTGCAAAAAGCCGGTAACGCCGGCAAACAGATTTTGTTCGAAGGCGCCCAGGGCACCCATCTGGATATCGATCACGGCACATACCCCTATGTTACCTCCTCCAACACCGCCTCCGGCAATGCCTGCTGCGGCAGCGGCGTCGGTCCGAAAGACATCCACGGCGTGATTGGCATCGTCAAAGCATACACCACTCGTGTGGGTGCCGGTCCTTTCCCGTCGGAACTGTTTGACGATATCGGCGACCGATTACAAAAAACCGGTGCGGAATTCGGCGCCACCACCGGCCGTCGGAGGCGCTGCGGCTGGCTGGATACGGTCATCCTCAACAACGCCGTGAGGCTGAACGGACTGACCGGTCTGGCCATCACCAAACTGGATGTGCTCGGTGAATTGGATGAAATAAAAATCTGCACCGCTTATGAACACGATGGCCGGCGCATCAACGAGGTACCGGCCAATCTCAACCACCTGGCCGCCTGCAAGCCGATATATGAAACCCTGCCCGGCTGGCGCCAGGACATTCGGGCGATTCGACGCTACCAGGACCTGCCCGATATCGCCCGTCAATATCTGGCCCGCATCGAGGCCTTGACCGGCGTACCGATCCAGATCGTTTCGGTGGGGCCGGGAAGAGATGAAACCATCGTTCTGGACAACCCCTTCACCGGCTAGAAAAGGGCGTCACAAACGCGCTTCAACCTATTGACTTTTTAGATGCCTTGACATACAAGGACCACCCATCGGGACATGGCTCAGTCTGGTAGAGCACAGCGTTCGGGACGCTGGGGTCGCAGGTTCAAATCCTGCTGTCCCGACCAAATTGGTTGAAAGGGGTTACGGTTGACTAATCGTGCCCCTTTTTAATTTTCCAAATCTGTCAATTGTTCACATACAAGGAGGATAACATGACCAACCAGCGCATCGGATGGATCGGGACGGGCGTCATGGGCGCGTCCATGTGCGGGCACCTGTTGACGGCAGGACACCGCCTGACTGTTTTCAGCCGAACCCGCGACAAAGCGCTCAGGCTTCTTGAAAAAGGGGCGATCTGGGCCGACACACCAAAAGCCGCGGCACAAAGCAGCGATATTGTTTTCACCATGGTCGGTTTTCCGGATGATGTCCGGGAGGTGATCCTGGGGGATGCGGGGGTACTGGCCGGAACCAAAGCCGGTGACACCGTAGTGGACATGACCACATCCAGCCCGGACCTGGCCCGCACCATTCATCATGAATGCGCCGCAAAAGGGGTAACGGCATTGGATGCACCGGTTTCCGGCGGCGACGTGGGCGCCCGGGAAGCCACCCTGGCGATCATGGTGGGCGGTGACAAGGCGGTGTTCGCTGAGATAAAACCGCTGTTCGATATCCTGGGGAAAACCATCGCCTTGATGGGCGGTCCAGGCTCCGGCCAGCACACCAAAATGATCAACCAGATTCTGATTGCCGGCACCATGATCGGCGTGGTTGAATCCCTTTTGTATGCCCAGCGGGCCGGCATGGATGCCAATCATATCATCGATGTGATCGGCAAAGGAGCGGCCAGTTCGTGGTGCATCAATACCCTGGGGCGCAGGATTGCCGATGGCGACTTCAACCCCGGTTTCTACATCAAGCACTTTGTCAAGGATATGGGCATCGCCCTGGAAGAGGCGCGGCGCATGCGGCTGTCGCTGCCCGGACTGGCCCTGGTCCACCAATTTTACGTGGCAGCCATGGCCATGGGATGGGAAGACCTGGGCACCCAGGGGTTGTTCAAGGTATTGTCGGCCATGAACCACGACACGTCAATTCGATAATTGGGCGCAACGACGATTTCAGCTCAAGATTACGGATGGATGACCCGGTAGCGGACGCACAGGGTGTTCTCATCTATCTGACAGAATTCTTTCAAGGCCAGTTTCAGGTCCACGGCACCTGAAAAGATGGACAACCCGGCACCGAAGGCATAGGGGGACAGCGTGAGGATCAACTCGTCGATCAGCCCCTTGGCGGCAAAGAGCTGGTTGATCTTCGCGCCGCCCACGAGCACGGCTTCCTCGAAGCCTTGGGAGGCCAGGTCGGACAGGATCTGCTCGGGAAGCGCCTGGGTATACACCAGATCGTCCCGGTCGGATCGGCGATCCAGGTTGCGGGTCATAACGATGGTTTTGCGGCCGGGCAGCACCCGGCCGATCGTGTCGAAAGTCGTCGAGCCCATGATCATGACACCGGCTTTTTTGGTAATCTTGACGTACAGCTGTTTGTCGGCTTTGCCGGTCCAGTCAGGGTAATGGTCCACATCTCTGGCGATCTTTCCATCAACGGTAATGGCAACCATCAGACAGACATGCATGGCGGTGGGTTCCTTGATTTAAAATGACAGCAAGATGCATCATGCTGAAGACTCTTATCATAAAAGCACGCCACTTAAAATCTAAAGGATGGACATAAAGTTTTTGGATACAGGGCCGATGAAAAAGTGAGTCGGGACTTTCGTCCCCTCACGCACTGGGTGTTCAAAAATTTGATTGTGGCCAAAACCAAAAGAAACCGATATATAGACT
>JAGTUY010000549.1 GCA_018224455.1 Desulfosarcina sp. | reverse complement strand
GACGTCATTGGATGTCGCCAATGGATCGGTAATGACTTGATTGAGTTGGGAAATGATGGTGGGTGTCTCAGGCAACTTATCCTCTATTCCCTTGATGTGGCCGAGGACCGCATTGGATTTGCCCTGCAGATCTTGACTGCCTGAGATGCAGTTCAGCCTCGGTGAAATGGAAAAATCGCCTTTAATCCGATGGATCAAAGCGACTTTGCAGATTTCTTTCAACGTGCGGTTTGTAAAATCGGCATTCTTGAAAACGAGGTTGACGGCCTTTTTGATGCCCTCTGCCTTTTCATCATCGATGCCCCCGTCACTATCGGCTGCAGTTGCATCGCTGCCGACGACCTTTACCTCGGAAAGCCCCCATATTTTCAATATTCTTATATGGTTATTGGCTATCTTTTGGCCCTTCGATAGAAGCAGGCGGGTATTGATGTCGTAGACATCTTCTTCAAGGACCATTCCTTGCTCTAAATTTTCAACAGCGATATAGCTCATTTGAACACTGATCGATGGTTTAGTTTGAATTCATTCGGCGCCGATAAATGGCGTGGCCGCAACCACCAAATATAGTATCGTCTTAAAATCTTGTTACTTAATGAAATATTTTATGTTTTTTGAGTGCTGTGAAAAGAATGGGCCGACGACTATGAAAAGACCGCCAAGGGTGATTTATTGAATATCACTCATTTTTTTAATGACTGGTGCCTGTATATTCCCAAAGTCGGTTTGACATGGAAGAACAAGAATCTCTGGGTTGAGGCAATTCACCTCACCGTTTGAAAAGAGGAATGGACGACGGGCACAGGTCGTTCATTTCCGCCAGGTCCGCTTGCGCGCAATACCCTTTGGAAAGATAGCCTCGGTCCAGGCCCTTTTGGGTGATGGTCTGGATGTGGGTGTGGTAAAACCAGTTGCCGTTTTCGTTGAAATCACCGACCACGGCAAAAGCCGCGCCGGCCTCAACATCCTGGCCGGCAGCCGGCAGGTACGATTTGCTCAAGTGGCCAAAAAGGCTGTAAAACGTTTCGAAATGGGGATTTGCGTGTTTCAAGAGCACCCAACCGCCATAGTTGCCCTCCCCTTCTTCATAGCCGCTCTGTGCCACGGTGGCGTCCAGCGGTGCATGCAGCGGCGTACCCAGGCCGACGATCACATCCAGGCCCAGGTGGATGAATCGCTGGTCGGCCACCATCTGCGGGCAGTCCCCGAGCAGGCTGTCGCGCCGCTCCAGATAGGGGGAGAACCCCCAGTGGTATGTCGATCCCATCTTCTCGTGCAGGAGCCGCTGGAACCCTTCCTGGTCCCTAACATCCATCCCTTGCAGCAGCGGACTGCCGGGCGAAAGATCCGCCACATAGGGATCGCCCCGTAACCCGGAGAAGACTGGGCGGTGGTCAATTCTCTCGTTGAAAAGAAAAAATGGATAGTACATCGTGCCTCCTGTCTACGACAAGGCAAATTCCGTGGTTTTCAGCAAGCCGGCAACCGGCACGACCGGTTTGCCGTTGACATCTTCCGACACATCCGCCGGCCAGGTAAAATCAGGCTGCATGGCAGTAAAATAGGACCAATCGTAGGGCAGCAGTTTGACGGAAAGATCACCGTCCCGGCCAAGGATCGTGGATGACAATCCAAAATCCACCTCTCCCAGGATGGTTCGGATAATGTATCTGGGCACCTCCCGGCCGCTGCCTTCCCGCCGCACCCGCGTGGCAATGTCGACCACATCATACAGGGTAACCGGGTTTTCCCTGTTCCAGTGATTCTGAACCGGCAGCCCGGCTACATAAACATGGTGGAATTCAATGCCGGCCTCGCGGCAGCCGAAGGCAAGCTTTTGGATGGCTTCCGGTGTGTCATTGATTCGCCCAAGCAATGGCGTGTTGCAGTAGACCGTAATGCCCTTGTTGTTCAACAGCCGGACCAGTCGCCTGTGGGCCGGCCGCAATTCCCCGGCGACCAGAAACTGGCTCTCGATTTCCAGCCGCAAGGGAGAAACCATGGTCAGCCGGTTCAGGTCAGCCAGTTCGTCGATCACCACCGGGGTGTAGCACGCCGGTTCATAGTTGAACTTCAAGCTGCGCAGCCGCAGCGCATTGACGTGGGGAATCTCCTCGAGTCTGCGAACGATGCGGCGAATCCGGAACAGGCAGTCGACGGCATCCGTTGCCGAAACAATCACCACGTCGGTAATCCGTTCATCACCGCGAATGATGTCGAAATCCGCATCGCCGGCCTCGGCATCCATCTCCACCCGGGTCTCATGGACACGTGAAATCGTTGAAGACCCGGTATCGACAATCGATGGCGCAATTTTTTCGCCGCTGCGGACCATCGGCAGTATCGTATCGGTGCTTGGCGGTTCAGCCGGCACGCCGGTGTTCGGTCGGGGCGGCCGCGCGCCCAGAAAGAGCGATTCATCGCCGATTTGCGCCATGTACTGGATGTCGATGGTGCCTTCATCGTTGACCCGGATGTTCTCCAGATCGTTGGCAATGGGCGCGAAGCGCTTGAAATACGCTGGCGTGTAGGGCGTTCGAATCCACATGAAGTTCTCGTTTTCCGCCACCGGTTCCACGGCCCAGCCGCTGGTGTGCCAGTCCATCTTGCCGATGGGGGTGGCCGTGCAGATCCTGGGGATCACACGATCGGACAGGTGCGCCCGCAGGTAGTTGCCCACGGCCAGCCCTTTTGAAATCGGCGCCCAGTAAACGTTGTTTCCATGGATGGGACTGCAGGGAATGTAAATATAGTGAAGTTCCGCGCCTGCCCCGCGCAGCAGGCTGAACAGCCGGACCAGTTCGGGGCCTTCATCGTTGCAGCCCTTCAGAAAAGGCGTCTGGACGTATACCGCGATGCCGCTTTTGACCAGATCGGAGATGATCATCAGGCTCTGCGGGGAGATTTCATCGGGATGAATGAAATGGGTGGCCACTTCCATGCGCTTGCCGCGCTGCTGAAGCTCGAGGTTCTTTCGTTTCAAATAGCCCAGCAGGGCGGCATCGTCAGACAAAAACAGATGGGGGTAATAGGCGATGGAACGCGTGGCCAGGCGCAGGGTCTGAACATGGCCGATCGCCATGAGGCCGTCGATGGCGTGGGCCATATTCGCCCGGTTCATGAAGGGGTCCCCGCCGGTGATCACGATTTCCTTGATGGATGGCGACGCAGCGACATGCGCGACTGCTTTTTCGACATCCGCCGGCGTGGGGTTGGTTTCGTTGCGGGAATCCTTGTGTTTGCGGAAACAGAACCGGCAGTATACCGGGCAGCTCATGTTAAGCAGGAAAATAACCCGGTTCTGGTACATCTGCTCGAGCAGTCCCTGGTGAAACTGGCCGATCCAGGTGTTGGTGTGCCCGGTGTTGTCCAACTCCTGGACGAAGGGCAGGTACTGATAGGCCACGTTGCCGGACACCCGCATCTGACGGATCGTGTGCATGGACAGCCTGACCGGATAGGTGTCGATTACCGACTGGATGTCCGCCCGGTCGGCCGCCGGGATGCGGATATTGGCCACTTTTCCCAGTTGGTCGGTATTCTTAATGGATATGAATTTGTTGCCGGGCAGGACGACTTCCAGAATGGCCATGAGCATTAAATGGGGCAGTTCGATACCGCCGACAAGAATTCTGGCGTTGCCGTCCGCACTTCCCAGCAGCTTGAGCAATTCTTCAAAGAATCCTGCAGGATCTTTGCTGTAGCCGCATGCGTCGAGAAGTCCGGCCATCTTGGTTTGGCCGTCACCAGGCGATATAATTTCATAAAATGGTTTGCCGACGAGTGATTGAACGCCAAAATGATCCAGGAAATCAACCAGCACGGCAACAAGGCTGGACAGAGAGACCTCTGTTTTTTCACCCGAGTGCTCGTAAAAGATCCGCATTGGGGTATCATCTTTCGACATGCCGCTTCCCTCCTTGAACGCTGAATCAAAATTAGTGATTGACATTCGTTTAGAAGTTTGTCATTTTAACTATTATAGTAATATAATTTCTATTATAGTGTAATATTAAATCGTCCCCCAACACAATGTCAAAAGGAAAATATT
>JAGTUY010000548.1 GCA_018224455.1 Desulfosarcina sp. | reverse complement strand
GGGGGTATTCCCAATGGCTTCAACCGCCGACGATAGGGTTTGGTTTTGTGGGTTCATGGCACGCTCTTCGGTTTCATATATGGGCCTATCGCGCGGCAATTGCATCCGATGTTAAAACGTCACTGACGCTTCCAGGAGGATCTGTTGAACCGGACCGCTGAACCAGCAATCGAGAAGCAGGTCATTGGTTGATTGGTGCTTTTGCGCGGTCCTGCTTGGGGTCGCCAATGCCTCTATTAATTCATCGATCATTTTTGAGCCGATCGGGTTGGTCGGACCATTGTTCAATCTTAAGATCGCGATGTGTGAAATTCTTTGGTCACTGTTTGCGTGATATATCCTTTCAAACGGGTTGAAAAGATGCGTTTCCAACCAGATTATAGAAGAAATTCGATTTTTTTTCACTTTTTTTCAAAAAGGTTGTCCCGAGAGCGATTTTTCACGGCGATACATATTCTATGAACGCGCCGGATAACAATTGCTGGGCAAGGTAACAACCGTTTGACCTGGAACGAAATCTGGGTAATTGTTGAGTCGTTGCAGAAAAGGGCTATTATTCCATCCAGACTATCGGGTTTGGCCATTCGACCTTCATGGATCGGACGGTTGCCGAACAGGCGAAAAAGCGTATGAATAAACCTAAGATCTTTTGGCTCCTGATCGGAGCGCTGCTTTACGTTATTTTCCCACGCGATCTGGTGCCGGACTTTCTGGTCGGCTGGGGCTGGCTCGATGATCTGATCGTGCTGGTTGTGCTCTGGCGCTATTACCGCCGCGCAACACAACCGCGACGGCCCGAAAACCGCTCCGGCCAACCCGGGGGAACGGCCGGTGACCGGCAATCCCGCGCCTCGGATGCCGACAACTCGGACCGCCGGGATCCCTACATTATCTTGGGTGTCGGCCCCGGGGCCTCCAAGCAGGAAATCAAAGCCGCCTACCGCCGTCTCGCCGCTGCCTATCATCCGGACAAGGTCCAGCATCTGGGCGAAGATCTTCAAAAAATGGCCGAGGAGCGTTTTAAGGAGATTCAACAGGCCTATGAAGAGCTGAATTTCAAATAGGGCATATACACATCATATTTCTTCTCGTCCTACTGAGCGGGTGTGCGTCGGCACCCACGATCGAGGTGTCTCTCCGCACCAAGGCAATCGAAGGCGATGCCGCTTTACAGATAAATGCCCCAGAACGCCAGTTGCAAACCACGCCGATATCCGTTATCAAAACCTTGATGCATATTTCCCGAATGAAACGTGGGCATTTCAACAGAGACCGTTTACTGGGATTGCTGCTGCTTTCCGCGGTTGTCCTTGGATCGGTAGTCTTGATCGTGGAGCCAACTGATTGCCGATGAAAAAGGAAAAGAAGAGACAAATGCATGCTAGGAAAATCCTGCTAATTGATGATCAGCTTAGCCACTTACGGACGTTGAAGAGTATGTTTGCAAGGTATGGCTGCCAGGCCGTTACGGTTGACAGTGCTGAAGAAGCAGAACTGATTTTACAATGGAACCCCGGCTTTGATGCGCTGATCACCGACCTTAAAATGCCGTGGTTAAACGGGGTTGAATTTTGCAAAAAAACGAAAAAAAAATACCCTGCTATCCAAATCTATGCGCTATCGGGTTACCTTGAAGAATATGGTCGAAATGCTTTGGATGAAGCCGGCTTCGATGGCGCCTACCAAAAGCCCGTATGTTTTGAAATGATTGAGGATATGCTGAATGCTATCGCGAAGGGTGCATCTGACAGGTGACATAATCAACCGATCACTTCAACTGACTGTCTTTGCTGCCGCGGGGAGGGTTCATTTCTGCAGTTCATCTTTGACGGCCGATCCGATTCTATCCAATAAATAAGGCTTTCTTACATACGCGCCGGCACCCAGTTGTTGGGCATCCTTTACCCGTTCGGTTTCAGAAAACCCGCTGACGATTATCGCTTTCTGGCTGGGTTTGAATTCGCGTATCTGTCGATATGTTTCAAGACCATCGATACCATCAAGCATAATCATATCCAGGATCACTAGATCGAAATTTTTGCCTGACCTTATCAACCTCACCGACTCCTCACCACCGGATGCCGCAGTCACCTTATAACCCAGTCGTTTTAGTATACTGCATGCCAGGTCTCTTTGTTCCTGCACATCATCGACGACCAGAACCGATTCCCCGCTACCCATTATTTCCGCCAGGGACGGGGAGGGCTTTTTCTTTTTCAGTCCATCTCTGGTTGCTGGAAACATTAGTTTGAAAGTCGTCCCTTTGCCCTCTTCACTGAACACGTCGATGTGGGCGTCATGATCCTTTACCGTTCCCCATACGACAGTCATGCCCAAGCCGGTGCCGCTTCTGCCCATGACCTTTGCCGAGTAAAACGGCTCGAATATTCGTTCAATGTTCTCTTTGGGGATACCGATACCGGAATCGGATACGGTGACTGAGATATATTCACCTTCACGAAAATTATCGTAACCGGGTATCGGGTCTTCGAGGTAAGCATTTTTTGTGACCATGTGGATGGTACCACGACCCTTTATCGCTTCCGCGGCATTGGTCACCAGGTTCATTATGGCCTTGTTCAGATTGGACGGGACACCTGAAATGTTGAAAAGATCGGGTTCTAATTCAACCTTCATCTCGACACCCGGATGAAAAGAAATCATTTTGTCATACTCGGGTGAACTCAGATAGTCATTGATCACTTCGTTCAAATTGGTGATTTCTGCAACGGCTACATCTCTTCTTGCAAGCGTCAGTAGATCCTGCACGATCGCGGCCGCCTTGATGCCGGAATCTTTTATGGTTTGAATGGGTTTTCTTAGGTGACTATCTTCAGGCAGATCAATTAAAAGCAACTCCGGGTAGCTCACAATACCCGACAGCACATTGTTGAGATCGTGTGCCACACCGCCAGCCAAGAGTCCCAGGGCTTCCATTTTTTCCGATCGAACCAACTTTGATTTTAATTCAATCTTCTCCCTTTGTGCCCGCTTCATCTCCGTAACATCAACCATCGATGCAATGATTTTCAATGAGTTGGGTATGCGGCCGACTTTGCAGATGACCTCTCTTTCAGAACCATTTTGGGCAATCAGACGGAACTCAAGATTATTTGAGAGGTGCGGGGTGTTCGTAACCGCCCCCGATAAATGAGCGTTGACCTTCATGCAATCGGCCGGTTTGATGATTGCCTTAAAATTCCATCTGTTTTCAATATCCGGCTTATCACGCCCCACCAGTTTTTCAAATTCGCTGTTTACCTGGGAAATGGTAAGATCCGATTCTACAATGGCGTTGGCGGTCGCCGTGTTTTCGAACAACGATCGATATTTATCCTCAGAGCCGGTAAGTTCGTCGATTAAGCGGTCCCTTTCTTTCAGCGAACCCTCATATTGTTTAATGACATCGTGCACCTCTTTTTTGACCTGCCAGATACTGAGTCCGCTAACCATCCGGCTGATTATTCCGGACTTCTTGTAAGTCAGGCGCAACTTGCAGCATTCATCACCATTTAACGTACATTTAACCTCTTCGGAGTGTATATCCTTTACACCCGACGCGTGAAGCAATTCGGTGTAGATGCCAAGGTTCCAATTGCAGACATCTTTGGTGGGTTTGAATGGCGGGTGGTAGCGAAATTCAAAGGTAAGTTCCTTTCCCTTCAGCTTATTGCAGAAGACATTTTTGGTGCGGTTAAATCGTGAATTGATTTTTGTCGCCTGTTTAGCCAGAAATGCGGGGCCGAAAAGTTTGCCGATAAAAAGTGCATTTTTTGACAGGCTTTCCCTTACCGCACCTCTTCCGGCTTCATACAGGGGATTATTCGCCTTCACCACCTTGTTTACATTGTGTAACAGCTTCATGGAAAATTCATTGGAGACCCAGTAATTCGGGTCAATGATCTGGGCTTGGTTGATCGGTGTAATCCGGGAAGGGTCCGCCAGGTCGTGAATCAGATAGTTCGGATTGTCAACCAAGCCGTTGACAACCGTGCGTACTCCCCAGTTGCCGTATTGTTTCTCCAGGAATGCAATCAACCCTTTGAAATTAAGGCAATTGATATCTTTAGGCATTGGCGCGTTCATCGGTCATGACCCCAAGCCGTCAGCAGCGGTTAGTCGTGTCATATCTACAGTTCAAAATGATCTTTTTTTAAGATCTCTCTTCTTAGCATGTCGGCGTCTGCATCAGAGAACTGGATCAGGTAAGAATTTAAATTGGTTAAGTAAATTTTTTCTAGTCTTTTGAAGTCTTTGTTCAGAATCTTATAATTGTCTCTGGTTTTTAGCAGGTTTTTTAGCGCCCTGTCTACCTGCTTCGATTGCGTGGCCATCGCTTTTAAAATACCATACTTCAAAATGGTGATTTCAAGGTAATTATACATCACAATCAAGCAAAGTAGCAATATGCATGGGACGGCTATCATGATTTCCATTTCAACCACTGATTAATTCTAGCGTTTGTTTCATCGTGTTCGACCCATTGATTATTTCACACCCACAATGAAAAAAGGGCGGCTACCGAAGTAAGGTCGGCATTTATTCTCAAAACTTGATTGATCAAAGACGGACTCCCGGCAAGATAAAAAAATCCGGCATTAGTATTGCATATGAATGCATGAGATGCAAAAATCCATATTGATAAAAGATGATTATATAAAATTATCTAAACCGGTGCCTCCGGTTTTGGGTTGTGAAAGGGCGTGCATTCCCCGCTGCACGAGGCGGAACATACGAGCGGATCTGGTATAGACAGGCATTCTTATGGTTTTGCACAGCACTTTCGTTGCCGGCAGGACACGCCGTGTGGCCCGCCCGGAGGTTCCAAGTGACCATCATTTTGAGTGTGTTGAGGACAATCCATGCAACCTGATCCCATTTCAGCCAAAAAAAATTTAAGCCGGTTCCTTCAGAAACGCCCCAACATTTTTCTGGCAAAAATATTGCCTTTGTCAATATATCGACAGTACCTGTCAATGATTGGGTTTTATTACTATGGCATCAACAGTGATGAAAGAAGAATCGTATCCCGATCACTGAAGTATGTACTCGGTGAAAAAATCGGAAAAATTAGATTCCAATCGATTCTATTCAAAACTTATTTTGGAATCTTTGAGCACTATTTTGAAAAGATGATCAATGCACACAAGTCCCTGCATGAAATGATGAATTACCTAAAACGCAGCATCGCATTTTCAGGAAGGGATTCAATGGATCGAATTGTTGCCATGAACCGGGGCTGTATTTTGGTCACGGGACATTTCGGAGCCGTCGAATATATCCCGCTTTATCTCGCCGCCAATGGTTACCGGCCTTCTATGATATTGCGGTTTAAAACGAAGGAACTCAAAACGGCACTGGTTGACAAGTCAAAATCAGTGGATCTGGAACTGATAGACGCAGATAGTCCCAATGTTCTATTTAAAGCCTTGAATGCGATTAAAAAGGGCCGGATATTGATTACGATGTGTGATGAAGTTCACAGCTGGCGGCCATGCAGCAAGGAGAATACGCATCTGTTTGGACGTCGCATTCCAAAAGACCGGACATTGGATCTGCTCTATAAACGGTCCAAAGCCCCGATGTGTTTCGGCATCGTTCAACGGAAAAAAAACGCGTACGACCTATCTGTTCACCCCCTGGCAGACGGAGAAGAGGATTGTTCGGCCTGTGAGGCGTCATGGAATCTGCTTGAGCAATACGTATACCGGAATCCTGATCAATGGTATCAGTGGCCGAGCTTTTACCCGGAATTTATCAAATATAGGTCGAACCAGGAGTGTTATGATTGTTGATAAAATAAACATCTACAATCTTAAAATCCCATTTTCCAGAACCATCAAACATGGTTTATATACCAGAAACGTAACCGAGAGCATCGTTGTCGTCATTCAGGATAATGATGGCAATCAGGGCGTGGGGGAGGGAACGCCCAGGGAATACGTTACCGGAGAGACATTGGAAAAAAGTCTGATGGCTGCCAGGCAGATCTCCAGAGCTGTACTCGGCCAGCCATTCGAAACCATCGACGAGCGATATGCATTGATAGAAGATGTGGGTGATTCCGATATCGCCGATAAGCACCCAGCTGCCTGCTGTGCAATTGAAACGGCTTTGCTCGACCTGTGGGCAAGCGTTGAAAACAGACCCATTTATCAGCTTTTTGATCCATTCTCCAACAACCGTGTTCTATCCTATTCCGGCGTCATCCCATATATCGACAAGGAGCAGACGTTTTTAAAATATGTAGGCCTGGTTCAACAGCTAAAATTGAAATCCTTAAAAATAAAGGTTGTCGACCTGGAAAGCGGACTGTCACAGTTAGCAGTCATTCGGGAACAATTAGGCCGCGACATTGAGATCCGGGTTGACGCCAATGGTGCTTTTACTGCCGATACGGCCATCCACTTTATCCACAGCGCCAAGCCCATGCGTCTTTCTGCGATCGAACAGCCGGTTCCTAAAAATGATCTCGTGGGGCTAAAGAACGTGTCGGAACACAGCGATATTCCGATCATCGCCGACGAATCCATGTATACGTCCAAAGGCCCTTTTTATCTGATCGACAACGGTATTTGCCATGGCCTTAACATTCGGTTGTCCAGCTGTGGGGGGTTTCGCAAGGCGTATCAAATTTATCAACGGGCCCGGTCGAAGCAAATGATGGTGGTTGTGGGCGCCCATGTGGGAGAGACGGCCGTCCTGTCTTTTGCCGGCCGCCATTTGGCCATGATTTGCAAAGATGCCAGATACCTGGAAGGTTCCTTCTCGACGTATGTGATTCAAGAAGACCTGGTGGAGCAAGACATATCGTTTGGATCAGGAGGGATGGTCCCCGCGGTCAATCGTCCCGGATTGGGTATCGCAATCAACCATTCGGCGCTCGAAAAATGGTCGGAACGGTTTGCTTCCCTCCCGCGGTAAACCGCAGTGACCAAGGATGAAGCGCAGTGCAGATATAGGGCTTTTTACCGATCCGTCAGTGTTGTTTCTTTAATCACAACTTCTTGTATACGCCCCGTTCCCCGGTCGTGATTCGACCCAGTTTTTTCAGCCGGAAGGTGATGTTGTGGATCTTGCGTTGATCGAACTTCGTTGCTTTCATCAAACCGGCGGTGTCAATGCCCTGCGGTGATTTCTGAATGATGTCATAGACAATCTGGCTGGCGGGGATCCGTTTGATTTTTTCAACCACGCCATCTTTAACGACCACTTTTTTCCGGGTCGGGGCTCTTTTGGCCTTTGGGGCTTGCGGTGAATCCGGTTGAACCAGTTTTCCAACTGCGGTCGCCATGTTTCCCAGGCTCTCGGCAAGCTGCTGAAAGCTTTTGACAACCGATTGAAGTTCTTTTTGAATGTCATGCAGGATCTGTGTGTTTTTCATCTTCGGATAGGCCTTCCCATTATCAAGTTCAGTGAGTTTCTTGTTGGCAGGTGTCTTTTTAATGCGATGTTCGAGTTTGAGGGCCTCGCTTTGGGTCATATTAACCTGGGTTCCCAAGAGCTCGACAGGTGTTCGGGATCTCGTGTACCTCGCCCCTTTGCCGAGATTATGGGCATCAAGGCGTTTTTCCAGATCGTTGGTGATTCCGCAATACAAGGATCGATCGGCGCAGCGGAGCAGATAAACGACCCAATTTTTTTCAGGGGTCAACGGTCCACGCGTTCCTTCAATTCCTTGCCCGCTTTGAAAAATGGCAGCTTTTTCGGGGCGATCTTTACCTTTTCACCGGTTTTGGGGTTCCGGCCCGTGTAGGATTTGTATTCTTTGACAAAAAAGGAGCACAATCCCCGGATTTCGACCCTGTCCCCTTTAGCCAGCGCGTTGGCCATTTCGTTGAAAAAAATGCTGACGACCTTTTCAGCCTCCGGTTTGGAAAGGCCGTTGGAGTCTTTCAGCGCCTGGACCAATTCGAGCTTATTCATACCGTCAACTCTCCCTAAATGCGGTCTGATTTAAAATCGAGAAAGCGGAAATACTGAGAAATAATACTTACGCAAAAAAAATATGTCAATAAATTAATTGTTTATCGTCGGATTCAGCCGCATTTGGAAGATCGTTGGACCGATAAGCGTTTTCCGTATCGTTGCATGATTCAGCGGGATACCAATCCGCCAACACCTCGCGCACCCTTTGGAGGACCGCCCGTTCTTTATATCGGCATGATTTTACTATACACCGATGCACTCCCACGAGATCCTCATGCCTGCCGTTGGTACCGTTCACAGCAGACCTCGCCGGTTGAGAATTGACAAGCGGCGCAGGCGGGGGCGTCCGCTTCGGGCTGGGACCGCCGGGCATCAACCAGGTAGGCGGTCAGCAACCCCGAAGCCCGGGACAGCTTTTCGAGATCGACGCCTGTGTTGACGCCTTTTTCTTCCAAAGCGGTCACCACGGACTCGGTGGCCACATTACCCGAGGCCCCGGGCGCATAGGGACAGCCCCCCAATCCGCCAGCACTGGCATCGAAGGTGCTTATGCCGTAGGACCAGGCTGCCAGCACATTGGCAGCGCCCTGGCCATAGGTGTCGTGGAAATGCATGGCGATTCTCTCGACCGGCAAGTGGGGGAGCAGAAGATCGAGCAGCTGCCTGACTTCGTCCGGGGTGGCCTTGCCGATGGTATCGGAAATGGACACTTCGTCGACGCCCATGTCCAGCAGCTTGTCGACCACCCCGATCACGGCTTGGGGTAAGATGCGCCCTTCGAAGGCACACCAAAAGGCAGTGGAGACGTACCCCCGCACGGGCAACTGTTCGCGTCGGGCGCCGGCCACCACCGGTGCAAAGCGTCGCAGCGAGCCGTCAAATGAGGTGTTGATGTTCTTCTGGTTGAAGGTTTCGCTCACGGCCGTGAAGACGGACACTTTATCGACCCGGGCGACGAGCGCCCGTGCAAGGCCCCTTTCGTTGGGGACCAATGCCGAATAGACCACCTCCTTCCTGCGGGAGATGCCGTCGAAGACCGCCGCCGCATCGTCGAGCTGGGGCACCCAGCGGGGTGAGACAAAGGCGCTCACCTCGATCTCAGCCACACCGGTCTCGGAAAGGGCATCGATATATGCGATTTTCACCCCGGTGGGAATCTGGGCGGTTTCGTTCTGCAGCCCGTCCCTGGGGCCGACTTCTACGATTTTCATGGCTGAGCCCTCCCTTCTAACGCTTAGGCGGTCTATTGCCGGCCACTTGTCGATGCCCGCCGGGTAAAATCGTGACCCTGAGCGGCTCATATGACGAAAACTCGACAACTGCAACGATACGTTATATAAAAATGAATGTCTACTTGGACTTTCAGGATCTCCTCCGCGGGCTGGACAATCAATCCTATGGAGCATACCGGCGTTTGAAAAATGCATGCATTGCCCTGGATGACGACATCTTATGTTTCCGACATATTCAGGGGAGCCCCGGTGCCTTGCCGGCGTCGGTGTGTGAAGTCAAGTTGCCGGCGTCGACTTTCTCCGTGCCCGGATGGGCCCTGTCAAATGAAGCAAGCGCCATGGCCGCCGCCGATTTTGTATGGCGCTCCTTTACCTGCGCGGTAAAGGCGTCTGCAAGTTAGAGCGAACTCGTTGAGGACATGCTGCATGTGCAGGAGCGCCTGGGAGAACATGGCCTGGTTGCCTTTATTGCAGACGGGTCGATGCTGCCACGGGCGTCAGGCGTGTCGGACAAGCCGGCCCGCCGGGGTGTCATGCCATTCAGGGCGCCGGAGGAGGCAGCCGTCGTTCTCGATTTTCCCAACGCCGGCAAAGTAAGAGGCCTTGGCATCCACAAGGGCGTTACCGTGGTGATCGGAGGCGGGTTCCATGGCAAGTCGACCCTTCTCAATGCCCTGGGCAGGGGGATTTATCCCCATATTGCCGGTGATGGCAGGGAGCGGGTGGTTGCCTGCAAACAGGCAATGATGGTCTGCGCAGAAGAGGGGCGGTCCGTTCAGGGGATCGATATTTCATCATTTATCAGCACCCTGCCGGGAAAGGCGGATCCCCGGGCATTTTTCACGAAAAATGCCAGCGGCAGCACGTCCGAGGCTGCTGCGATCGTCGAGAACATGCTGGCCGGCGCCGACCTTCTGCTCATCGATGAAGACTCTTCGGCCGCCAATTTTCTCATGCGCGACCGGCACATGCGAAAACTCATCCCGGAAGACCCGATCACGCCGCTTTTAGACAGGGTGCGCCAGCTTTACGAAGCGCATCGGGTAAGCACCGTTATCATTGCGGGCGGGAGTTCGGATTGCCTGGGGGTGGCGGACCATGTCATTGCCATGCGTGGTTATGTGCCGGTTGACCTGACTGCCGAGGCCAGGGCCCTCGACCTTCCCCAAACCCATCCGACGGCAGGTCCGTTGGCGATTTCAGACAGGCGCCAGCTGTTGCCGGGCAATTTTGATCCGCTTTATATCAATGAACGCATGAACAAGCAGGGGCCGGTCCGAATCAAAGCGCTGCGGGGGCAGGAACTCGAAATCATCGAGTATGGCATGGATTTGATCGATGTGCGATCGCTGAAAGGGATCGTCGATGCCGATCAGATGCTTACCATCGGCTATTGCCTGCTGCTTGCCAGACAATTGGCGCCGGCGGCAACGGGTCTTTCGCCCACCGTTTTTGCCCGAATGCTGATCGATATCGTTCGCGAAAAGGGTCTGAACGTATTGCAGCCTCCCGACGCTCCTCCCGTCTTTTTTGCCCGGACCCGTCTGCTTGAACTGGTCGGCGCAATCAATCGCCTGCGCAGTCTTGCCGTTCAAGTCGATGGACAATGAGCCTTTTGATGGCTTATCGCAGGGCATACCTTCCCTTGACATCGCCCATGTGGGCCTTACTCATTAAATTGTTGCGATTCAGACTCAGCTTTGTATTTCAAAATTCGCTTATGATTGAATCGGAGGCTGCCCTCGGCGACACGCCACAAGAGCCATAGCCATAACCGATCAAACTATTTTTTTAG
>JAGTUY010000547.1 GCA_018224455.1 Desulfosarcina sp. | reverse complement strand
CAACGTCAATGTAGGATTGCTTGGCACATGAGCAGCAAACCGTGGCCACCAGAAGCATACTCATCATCTTCACAACCATCTTAACGTTTTTCAGATGCATATCTCCTCCTTTTAAAACCGGTAGCTCGAAAGACAAAGTATATGTTGCCTACATGAGGTCATGACCTTTGTCAATGCAGGTCATCGTCCAACACGGATTGGTTTGAATTCGATGTGGCTTTGGGGTGACCACAACCGGCAAATACGCTTGCCAAAGCGCGGCCGTCCATGCTATTCGTGATTGATTAGATTGACAATCCGTGTTCGATGATCATGGAGTCCCCGCCGCCAATTCTAAACGAAACGCAAGTGTTTCAATGGACCCGCTACGGGTCCAGCGTTATTAACCGATTACATGATGGGAGGAGAATGTGATGAAACGTTTTAGTTTTCTAATGGCCATGATTGCTGTGTTTGCACTGATCGGTTCTGCCTCGGCCGGGACCCTGGATGATGTAAAGGCCAAGGGATTCATTCAGGCGGGGGTTAACGGAGATCTTTTCGGTTTCGGAAAGCCGGATGAAAAAGGGGTTTGGAAGGGGCTGGATGTGGATACGGCCCGGGCCATTGCAGCCGCCGTTTTCGGCGATGCCGACAAGATAAAATATACGCCGCTGACGGCCAAAACCCGTTTCACCGCGCTGCAGTCCGGTGAAATCGATGTGTTGACCCGCAATTGCACCCAGACCCTGGGACGCGATACCGATCTGGGCCTCGATTTCGCCCAGGTCAACTACTATGACGGTCAGGGCTTTCTGGTGGCCAAGAAGCTCGGGCTCAAAAGTGCCAAAGAGCTTGACGGCGCGTCGGTTTGCGTGCTGCCGGGAACGACCACCGAACTCAATGTGGCTGATTACTTTCGGGCCAATGGCATGAAGATGAAACCGGTGGTCATCGAAAATACGGCGGAATTGGCCAAGGCTTTTTTTGCCGGTCGATGCGACTGCCTGACCTCGGATGCGTCCCAACTGGCTGGTACGCGCGCAGTCGCTCCCAATCCCGAGGACTACATCATTCTGCCGGAAATCATCTCCAAGGAGCCCCTGGCGCCGGCCGTTCGGCACGGTGATAACCAATGGAAGGATATCGTCAATTACAGTGTGCTGGCCATGATCGAGGCCGAAGAACTCGGTATTACCGCCAGTAACGTCGATGACATGCTCAAAAGCGAAGACCCCAAGATCATGCGCTTTCTGGGTGTGACCGAAGGCAACGGCAAGGCCCTTGGCCTGGATGAAAAGTGGGCTTACAACGTCGTCAAGCAGGTCGGTAATTACGGTGAAGTCTTTGAAAGAAATGTGGGCGTGAGTACACCGCTGGGCATCGAACGCGGTTTGAACGCGCTGTGGACCAACGGCGGCTTGATGTACGCTCCGCCCTTCAAATAGGCAAGTTGAATCGTATTTCCAGGTTCGGCATCTAATCCTGCCCCAATCGAATACGATTTGCGTGGTTATATCATATGATCCGGCTGTCGGGTCGTCGTGTCGACTTTAAAACGGCCTGACAGCCTGCCTGTTTGAGATAAGGGTTATATGCAGCCCAACCCAAACAAGACCCATGGGGACGCGCCTCAGGCTACGGTCCCCTTTTACAACGACCCTAAAAAGCGCTCGCTTCTGTTCCAGATTGCGACGCTTTTTATGGTCGGACTGGTGGCCTATTATCTGATTTCCAATACGTTGACCAACGTTGAAAGACAGTCCATTGCTACCGGCTTCGGATTTTTGGAGAAAGAAGCCGCCTTTGAAATCGGTGAATCCCCGCTTCGTTATTCTGCAGCCGACACCTATGGCCGCGCCCTGGTGGTCGGCTTTTTAAATACGCTGATCGTCTCGTTTGTCGGGATCATCATTTCGGTTATACTGGGCACCTTGATCGGGATCGCCCGACTCTCTTCCAACTGGCTGGTATCGAAGTTGGCTGCCGCCTACATCGAAGTGTTTCAGGACATACCGGTGCTTTTACAGCTTTTTTTCTGGTATGCTTTTTTTTACAATGTCCTGCCGTCGCCCCGCCAGGCCCTGAATCCGATCATGGGTGTCTTTTTAAGTAATCGCGGCTTGGTGTTTGCCGTGCCGGAAGCGCATCCGGTCTACAAATATATGGGCATCGCCGTTGTTGTCGCCTGTGTGGCCATCTATTTTCTGCGTCGGTGGGCAAGACGGAGACAGGCGATTACGGGCCAGCCCTTTGCGGTCTTTCGTGCATCCCTGGCAATGGTGATCGGATTGCCCTTGGTGACCTGGGCCGTCGGCGGTGCACCCACCGCCATGAGCATGCCTGGGCTGAAAGGCTTTAATTTCACTGGGGGAACCAACATCAGTCCCGAATTTACGGCCCTGTTGCTGGGACTGATTTTTTATACGGCGGCCTTTGTGGCCGAAGTCGTCCGGGCCGGTATTCAGTCGGTCAGCAAGGGGCAGTCCGAAGCGGCCAAGTCCCTGGGCCTCAGACCGAGCCAGGTGCTGAACCTGGTGATTCTACCGCAAGCCCTGCGCGTCATCATACCCCCAATGACCAGCCAGATGTTGAACCTGACCAAGAACAGCTCCCTGGCGGTTGCAATCGGCTACCCCGACTTTGTGTCCGTGGCCGGCACCACGATCAATCAGACCGGCCAGGCCATCGAAGGCGTGGCCCTGATGATGATCGTCTATCTGACGTTGAGCCTGCTGACATCGGCCTTCATGAACTGGTACAACAAAAAGATGGCCCTGGTGGAAAGGTAAAATCACCTTCGGTTGGTATGGCGAGCGACATCTTCGTTTTAATTTGAACCGACAATAGCCAAAGCAGTCCTCAAACAATCACTTTATCGGCGAACCGCATTTATAAACGAATGGCTGGAACGGATATCAAGCAGATTGAAGAAGCGGTCAAACCGCCGGTGACGAGCGTGGGGGTCATCGGATGGATGCGGGCCAACCTTTTCAACAATTGGTTTAACTCGATTCTGACGCTGGTTACCCTTTACACGTTGGGCAAGGTCGTACCTCCTTTTATCCGCTGGGCCTTTATCGACAGCCTGTGGTTTTCAACCGGTGAAGCCTGCAAGGCTGCTGATGGCGCGTGCTGGTCGATCATTCCAGCCAATATTCGATTCATCACTTTCGGCTTTTTCCCCTACGATTCGCAGTGGCGGCCTCTGGTGGCCATATTTCTTCTGGTCGGCCTGCTGTTTTACAGCCGCAACAGAGGTCATTGGAAAAAATCATTGCTCTACGCCTGGGGTGCAGGCCTATTAACAATGGGTCTTCTCATGAAGGGCGGGATTTTGGGGTTGGCTTCGGTTGAAAGT
>JAGTUY010000546.1 GCA_018224455.1 Desulfosarcina sp. | reverse complement strand
TGTCCATAAAGGTGTTCCGCTTTTTACCGCCCAACTGAATGACATCATCATTCATCGATTGCGCCTCCTGTTTCAATTTAGGGTTGTGGTCTGCAATTTAATTCAAGTTATCGTGCTCAGGGTCCGATATGGGGTTTAGGGTATTATCCGGCGACCACCTTTGGCAGGGCAGAGCGCCTGTTACCTATCCCAACCCGTAAAGCATAAAGCGTGCCTGAACCCCAAACGTGAGGGATTTTAAAAAATAATGTATTTCCAGATAGATAAAAATGGAATGGGAAAACGGTCTCGCCAGAGCGTCGCAAACTTGCATCTATATGGGGGGCAATGGGTTCTGGTCGTGCGACACTGGTTGATTGGGCTGGCGGAAAAAATTCGGTTGATATTGTCATTTAACCCTTGCCAAGACGGTTCGTCTGGTATAAGCAGGGTTCCAACGCAATATTCCTGCCATTGGCAGGTGATGCGCTTACCCCTACGTAAAGCGGTGTTTGCCTCCCTTAACAAAAAATAATGCAGACGTAAATCCCTAAACGGCAGGTGGATTGCTGACAATCGTGCATGCTGCGGACAGCTTCATGCAACCATTACCGGATGGTCCGGCTGTCAACGTGTGCAGCAGGATCCAACCTTGACTGATCAACCACGAAGAAAGATTAAGAAGAAAAATTGATGGACGAGAACAAACGAAAAAAAATTGAAGCCAAGCTTTTTCAGCTTTTTACGCAAACCGACCCAAACACCAAGGCCGGTTCCCACACGAAAACAACACCCACCATCGTCAAGGTCATTCGCCGCCGTAAAGGCAAACCCGATCTTCAGGTCGCCTGAGCCCGAATTCCTGCTTCTCCACATCTCGCCCAACGGCATGGGCGAGCCGTCGTGGACCCGCCGGCGGTCATGAAACCATTGCATGGTTTCGGAAATAGTGGTATTTAAACGGTATTTGAGCTGATTCGCCAATTTTCTTGTCTTGCCTGCGCGTTCAACGGTTTTCGACACGCGGTGTAATCGGTTTTCTGAACCTGTCGCCGTGTATGGCATTGCGCGGGGCAGGCCGGTTTTCCGCGAAAATGACGATGATGACCTGAAGGTGCCCTGTGGCCATGACGCAAACCCTGATCGCCTGCCGCGAATGTGACCTGCTGCACCGCGTGCAGCCGCTGCCTGAAAACAGCAAAGCCCGCTGCAGACGTTGCGGGGCATTGCTGTATGTCCACTTTCCGAAAACCATCGAGCGGTCGCTGGCCTTGGCCTTCACCGGCCTGGTGCTGCTGGTGATCGCCAACATCTACCCGTTTTTGTCGCTGGAATCCCAGGGAACCATCCTGGAAACCACGCTGATCACCGGAACGGTCATCCTTTCCGAGCAGAGCATGGCGGGTGTGGCAATACTGGTTCTGCTCACCAGCATGCTCATTCCCTGCATACTGCTGGGAGCCCTCGTTTATGTGTTGTGGCCGATGAAATTAGGGCATCGCCTGCCGGCCAACCGGCGGGTTTTCAGGCTGGCTCTCACCCTTCGCCCGTGGAGTATGACCGAAATATTTTTACTGGGAATCCTGGTATCCGTGGTCAAACTGGCCAAAATGGCTACCATCGTCCCCGGCACGGCCCTGTTCTCCTTTCTCGCGCTGGTGTTCGTGCTGGCGGCGGTCAACACCTACCTGGTTCCTATCACCATATGGGAGAAAATGGACGAATGGCGATGACGCACGCGCATGCCAACCCCACTGCCGCCCAATCCGGCCTGTTCAACTGCCATGGCTGCAGCCTGCTGGTTCGACGGCCGTCGGCGGCCGGCCTGATGCGCGTCAGATGCCCCCGATGCGGTACGCCGCTTCATTTTAGAAAGTCGAACAGCATTGCGCGCACCTGGGCACTTTTGATTGCAGCCGTCATTTTCTACATCCCGGCCAATCTGCTGCCGGTGACCCTCACCACCTATCTGGGCAGCACCCAGCCCGATACGATTATGAGCGGTGTCATCTTTTTCATGCAGACCGGTTCCTGGGGAATTGCCCTGATTATTTTCGTGGCCAGTATTGTGGTTCCCATTGCCAAGCTGATCGTTTTGGGCGGGCTTTTGCTTTCGGTTCAACGGCGATCCCGCTGGCGGCCAGAAGAGCGCACCCGCCTCTATCGCATCACGGAACTGGTGGGTCGCTGGTCCATGCTGGATGTCTTTGTGGTGACGGTGCTGGTCGCCTTGGTTCGGCTCGGATACCTGACCACCATTGAAGCGGGACCCGGCGTCGTTTATTTTGCCGCTGTGGTGGTCATTACCATGATTGCCGCCATGACTTTCGATCCGCGACTGATATGGGACGCGCTGGAGAAAAATGATGAATCACCTGCCCGCTGAACCCGCCGTTGACGAACCGATTCCCGAGCCTGAGATCCTGCGCGGCAAGCGCTTTTCGATTGTCTGGCTGATTCCTCTCCTCGCCGCGTTGATCGGCGCCTGGCTGGCCGTCAAAGCCATCCGGGAAACCGGTCCGACCATCACGATTGTCTTCAGCTCCGCCGAAGGGCTGGTGCCCGGAAAAACGGAAATCAGATACAAAGATGTCACGGTCGGCAAGGTTGAGCGCATTCAACTCAGCGAAGATCTGTCCCAGGTATTGGTCTCGGCGGCCATGAGCCGCGACGTGGCCGCTCATCTCACGGGGGATACGCTGTTCTGGATTGTCAGGGCGCGCGTAGCGGTGGGCGAGGTGTCCGGCATCGGTACCCTGCTTTCCGGTGCCTACATCGGCATGATGCCCGGCAGCAGCGGCAAGACCGTGCACCGGTTTGAAGGGAGTGAGAAGCCGCCGTCCATTTTCCGGGACACGCCGGGGCGGCAATTCAACCTGCGGGCCGAGCAGTTGGGATCCCTGGATATTGGATCTCCGGTGTACTATCGGCAGGTCAAGGTGGGGCGCGTCAGCAATCTGGACATGGCCGAAGACGGTACCGGCGTACTGCTTGAGATATTCGTGGAAGCGCCCTATCACCGGCAGGTCAAACGCGATTCCCGGTTTTACAATGCCAGCGGCCTGAATGTGAAAATCGGGGCCGACGGGGTCCGTATCGATACCCCCTCGCTGGCCAGTCTGCTGGTGGGGGGGATTTCCTTTTTTACCGCGGAGGACATCAAAATGTCACCTCCGCCTGCTGATAACCAGACTTTCTCCCTGTATGACAACCGTGACGCCGCCAACGCCGCTTCCTACAGCTATCGTGAGTATTACCTGCTCTACTTTGAGGAGACAGTCCGGGGACTGTCAGCGGGCGCTCCGGTAGACTTTTACGGCATAAAGATCGGCGAGGTGATCAGCATCCGGTTGCTGTTCGATCAGGATACGCTGACTTTCCGCATTCCGGTGCTCATTGCCATCGAGCCGGACAGGATCGAGCTTGCCGGCGAACTGGCCATACCCGAGTATAAAGTGATGGAGAAGCTGGTGGCAAAAGGGCTGCGCGCCCAGCAGCGGACGGGGAACCTCCTGACCGGCCAAAGTTACGTGAGTATGCGCATTCACCCGGAGGCCGAACCCCAGATTCTCCGCACGGATGATGTCTATCCGGTGCTGCCTACCATTCCCAACACAGTTGAAGAGATTACCGCGACCGCCAGACGCCTGCTGGACCGTTTCAACACGCTTCCCATGGAAGAGACGTTGCATGATATCCGTGAAGCCGCCCGTCAGGTGGAGGCCATGCTCGGGTCCAAGGCCCTTGAAAGCGCAATTGACAATATCGACGAGAGCTTTAACCAGTTCAAGCAGGTGACAGCCGATCTCAACGACGGCACCCTGCCGAAAGTCAACAGCATGCTGGATCAGGCTAGAGAAGCCATGGTTCGCGGCGAGGAAGCCCTTGCCACCGCCAACACCGTGCTGGGCGAAGGCGCACCCATCGCCCACAACCTGAATCGTCTGCTCCTGGAACTTCAGGAGGCGGCCCGGGCCGTGGAAGCCCTGGCCGACTATCTTGAGCGCCATCCCGACGCCATCGTTTTCGGAAAAGGA
>JAGTUY010000545.1 GCA_018224455.1 Desulfosarcina sp. | reverse complement strand
TTTCCGCAGCCAAAACCTATGACATCGAGGTGTGGATGCCAGCCCAGGGCGTCTATCGGGAGATATCCTCATGTAGCAACTTCGAGGATTTCCAGGCCCGGCGGGCCGACATCCGCTTTAAAGAAAAGGGCAAAAAAGGCACCCGGCTGGTCCATACCCTGAACGGCAGCGGGCTGGCCGTGGGCAGAACCCTGGCGGCCCTGTTGGAAAACTGTCAACAGGAGGACGGCACTGTCGTCATCCCGGATGCGCTCAGACCTTACATGGGCGGAACGGAAATGATTCACACTTGAGACGCGATCAATTCCCTGAAGATATCCGGCCGCACCTGGTCCCTGACCTCGGCGGAGAACTCGTTTACCGATGCCTGGGCTGCCATACCGAACACGGCATCGAATCCCTGCTGTACACCTGCCCGGACTGCGGCAGCGTACTGCTCATTCACGACCGGCAGTTCGATCGGCTAAAGGCGATTGGCGGCGAGCATTGGCAGCGGATTTTAGACTACCGACGCATGCTCAAGATCCCGGCCGTAAAGGGCATCTACCGCTACCACGAATTCATCGGTCCCGTCATCCCTCTGGATTCGGTGGTTTACCTGGGAGAAGGCCACACCCCCGTGGTGGAAGCCAACGGCCTTCTCCAGGCCAAAGCAGGCATGCGTTTTTTTTATAAGAACGACGGTCAGAACCCCAGCGCATCCTTCAAGGACCGGGGAATGGCCAGCGCCCTGAGCTACATCAATTTTCTCATCCGGCAGGGGATGGTCGACCAGGTACTCTCCATCTGTGCGTCCACCGGGGATACCAGCGCCGCCGCCGCACTCTATGCCGCGTATCTCAATCCCCGCATCAAATCGGCGGTCCTTTTGCCGCACAAGAAAGTAACCCCCCAGCAGCTCTCACAGCCGCTGGGCAGCGGGGCGGACGTCTTCGAGATCCCTGGCGTGTTCGACGATTGCATGAAGGTTGTCGAAGCCCTCTCCGAGGAGTACAACGTAGCCCTGCTCAACTCCAAAAATGCCTGGCGCATATTAGGACAGGAGTCCTATTCCTATGAAGTCGCCCAGGACTTCGACTATGCCATGGCCGACAAAGTAGTGGTGGTGCCCATCGGGAATGCGGGCAACATCACCGCCGTGATGAATGGATTTCTCAAGTTCCATGAGGTGGGGATCATCGACGCCCTGCCTAAAATCGTAGGCGTCCAGTCCGTCCACGCCAACCCCGTGTTCCAGTATTACAGCGAACCGGAAGCCGACAAACGCCAATTCGTGCCCATGACCGTTAAACCCAGTGTGGCCCAGGCCGCCATGATCGGCAACCCGGTTTCCATGCCCCGGGTGATCCATCTGGTGGATCGCTACAACCAGGTTGCCGGCCGTCCCCGGGTCTTTTTTGTGGAGGTGGCCGAACAGGACATCATGGACTGGCAACTTACGGCCAACCGCAACGGCCACATCGCCTGCACCCACGGCGGTGAGTCGCTGGCCGGACTGGCGGTAGCCCTTAAAAAAGGTTTTCTGGCTTCCAACGAAACGGCCATCCTGGATTCCACGGCCCACGCACTCAAATTTTCCGGCTTCCAGGACATGTACTTTCAGAACCGCTTTCCGGATGGATTTGCCGTTACGCCGAACCCTGCACTGGTCAACTCGCCACGCTATGTTCATCCGAAAGGTCTGAAGCAGGTGCCGGCTCCGGGCAAACCGCTGGACCCGGAGGCATTGGCCACCTTCATTCAAGCCATCTCCCGGCAGATCGCTGCTGAACTTGGATTAAAGAAAAGAACTTAACCGGGTGCGGCCAAGGGCGCGGTCCTGCGAGCCGAAACCCCAACGACAAAGATAGGCAAACGGCCATGGCCATGCAACATGCGAACATTTTTCACCGCCCCACCATTCGTCGAATGCTTACGCCGGTGATGGTGTGTATCCTGCTGTTCCTGACCGTAGACACCGATGGCGCCATGCTCTATAAAAACTACGTGGTGCGCTATGATCGCGGCTGGGACATCCTCTGCGACCCCTACCAGGTCCAGCAGGGGGATTGGGTGCTCAAGATCTTTCGCCAGAAAGGGGAACTCGCTCACAACGATTTCAGGGAATTTCTGGGTATTTTCGAGCGCCTCAACCCCCACGTGAAAGACATCGACAGGATCCGTCCCGGGCAGGTGGTGGACATCCCGCTGAAAAAACTGGCCCAGGGCGCCTTGCCGGGTCAATCCTCCGGTGTGGTCACCATCCCCGTCGTCATGATCAGCAGCCCCATGGAGATGATCGAAAAGCATACCCGAACCTACACCGTCCAGCAGGGCGACACCGTTTCCGCGCTGATTGCCAACCGGTTCGGCGGCCGCTATGGAAACACCACTTACAGCCAGGGACTGAATCTGTTCAAGACCGCCAATCCGCACATCAAGGACATCAATCGAATTTACGCCGGGCAGAAGATTTACATGCCCGATCCTTCCATCAGGGAACAGAGTTGGTACAGCGCCCTGTTCGATGAAGCCGGCGATCTGGTCGAACAGGTGATGGATGCCGAAGAAACCGAATCGACAGAACCGAAACCCCAACCCGCCGCTGCGGCCGCCCCGGAGATGGCACCGCTCCCCTCGCAGTCGACCGGCACCGGTCCGGCCGCCGATGCTGCATCGGCAATCGGGGGAAGCCTGCTGGACAAGGGGACCTATTTTTTTCCCATGAAGCGGGGCAAGGATTTCGAAGTGGACCTTTCCCGATACCCCATGATCGACCTTCAGAACGGGTCCAAGGTGATTCTGACGACCCAGGACCGGGTGATGAATGTGGATCTGCCGCTGGTTCAATCTTACTGGGATAACGTCAAGACGGTGAAGGTACCCGAAAACGCGTCGTCCCAGGAGATTCTGGAAGCCGTCTTTTCGGCCTTTTCAGGAGAAGCGTCCACCAACCACCTGGCCTTTGACGATGGGGCGGTAAGCATCCGCGTCAGCGCCAAATGGATCCGCACCGAACCATCGGCCGATGGCCGCATCCCCCGCCATACCTGCATCACCCCCATCATGTCCGCCTCCGAGCGAACCCACGACAGCATTGTCCGCTACCTGGACCAGAACGACATTCTGATCAAGGAGATTCTGTCCGGAACGCCCGAGGCCATACGGCGGCCGATCCACACGGGTGCTGCGGCAGATGTTGACAGTATCGACGGCACCAGCCAGAAGGCCCTTATCGCATCGTTTGCTGCCTTCATGGGATTTCCCTACTCAACCAACACCAGCATCAGCTTCCCCTATGCCGGCATTCAGGTCCAGGCCCTGTCCAATCTACTCTCTTTCGGGAACGGGAGAGAAATTCTCATCGATTTTGGAGACCTTTACGGTGATGCGGTCAATGCCATCAGGGGCACGGGGCTCGAGATCCTGCAAATCAATGTGGACGCCGGACCGTTGGAAATCATTCAACGCCTGATGGAAACCGCTGGAATGGCCTATACGGACTCCCCCATTTTTTATGGAGCGAACCGGTCCGCTGAGTTCAACACGGCCATCTCTGTCAGCGGCATGCTTATACCGACCGACACCGGAGAGAATCGTCTGATTGTCGGGAAACAGATACCGGATTTAATAGAAACTTTTTTGCGGGACCAGGGCATCCAGCTGGTCCGGGTCAAGGAGACCGACCGACAATAATCATATCCAAGGCTCGTTTAATCGGATGAATCAACCCGGACAGGCTCAAAAAAAGGAGAAGATCCATGGCACGTTGGCGACCAGAGGCAATACTTGCTTTGCTTTTTTCCGTGCTGCTATTTTCAGCATGCGTCACCACAGGCGTATCCCCCCAGGATAAGAAGAAAGCGGCTGCCGCCATTAACCTGGGAGAGGCCTACATGGGCGGCGGAAATTACACGGCAGCCCTGGGAGAACTGCTCAAAGCGGAAAAGCTGAATCCAGACGACCCCATCCTGCATAACGATCTGGGTCTGGTATACATGGCCAAGGAGAAGTTCGATCTGGCCGTGGTGCATTTTGAAAAAGCGGTGCAGCTGAAACCCGACTACTCCCTCGCCAAGAACAACCTGGGCAGTGCCTACCTGGTTCGGAAAGAATGGGACAAGGCCATCATTGTACTGGAGGAGGTGACAGGAGACATGCTCTACGCCACACCCCACTTTCCGCTGGCCAATCTGGGGTGGGCATACTACAATAAAAAGGATTATGACAAGGCCCGCCGATTTTTGAAAGAGGCGCTGGAGCTGCAGCCGGAATTTTATGTCGCCCAGTTGAATCTGGGCAGAACCTACCTGGCCACGGGGCAACTGCACGCCGCCCTGGCCATATTAGAATCGGCCGCACGACTCAATCCCAAAGACCCTGCCCTGCTGTTGGAACTGGGAAGGACGTATCGCCTGTTGGGAGACTACAACAATGCCAGAATGGCCTTGAAGGGGGCCATTGAATATACGGAAGATTCGGACCTGGCCGTCGAGGCCTCCGAAGAACTGAGCAAAATCTACCAGTAACAGCGCCGCTCTTCATCTACACGTCACCCGCTCGCGGTTGAATGATCTACCGAGGGAAGCGTTATGACCACAGGCGACCGCCCCACCGAAAAGTTACCGTCCAACCCGCTGAAGCAAAAGATCGCGGAACTGACCCGCCAGCATACCGAATTAAAAACGATCAACCAGTCCCTCGTCATCGAACGCGAAGCGCTTCAAAGAAAACTGACAGACTGCTCCCGTTTCATGCAAGCATCGACCACCGGCTTGATTTCGCTGGACAAGTCCGGTCTCATCGACGGTGTCAGTTCGCGAGCCGTCGACATGCTCGGCGCAGACAAATCCTACTTGTTGAAAAAACCCATCAGCCTGTTCATCGCCCCCGAAGACCAGGCCGTTTTTTTCATCAACCGCAGCCGGATCTTCGCCGGGACGCAGAAAGAACCCTTTGAACTTAAAATGAAGACAAAGACTGCCACCCTATGGTCAGCCAGAGTAAATGCCCAACCGGTGGAGACGCCTGATCAGCATCTGCCCGGCATGCTGTTGGCCGTGGAAGACATTACCCCGTATCGACAGGCCCTGGAGGCCCTTCAGCTCAAAGAGTACTTTGTCAACCTCCTGTTTTCCATTATCGATGACCTTTCGGTCTGGTCCCCATCCGATATCGACCAAATCATTGTCTACACGTTGGAAAAAGTGGGGTTGGTTTCGGGGGCGGATCGGGTTTATGTATGTCTGTTTCACGATCGGAAAACCCGGCTTTCCATCACTCACGAATGGCTCGGCGACGACGTGGGGACCCCGGCACCGACCCTGCAGAATGCCCGTTTAGAATCCTTTTCCAGGGTGCTGAGCCAGATGAAAAAAAGCAGCACCATCTCCGTTGCGGACGTCGACACCCTGACCGCGGCGGATTACACCGCTCATGAGGGGTTTCATGCCCCGGGTGTCAAATCGTTCCTCTTTACCCCCTTGTTTTACGGCCGATACCTGCTGGGCATCATCGGCTGCGACGCCGTCAAGCAATCGGCTGCCTGGTCCAGCGAAACGCAGAACCTGGTCAAATGCGTCGGCAGCACCATCGTCAATGCACTGATCCGGCAACAGGCCCAAAAGGCGCCGGCCAAGATTCGCGAAACGATCCTCCAATTCGTCGCCCCCGTGCACCCATCCGTCAACGACAACCTTATGGACTACGACGGACCCATCGAGATCATCGACCATGAAAACGAGGCAGAGGAAGCTGCGAACTGGCATATTGAGGAAGGGGAACCCGACGACCCGGAATTGCTGACCACGGCACTTCTAAAGGACGGGAAAACAGCCAATATCGCCTGCAAACACTGCAATCGCCAGAAGCTGCTGGACATTTCCGAAATCCGGACCATCGGCACACGGCTGAGGGCCACCTGCGCCTGCGGCAATGACATGTACATCAAGGTCGAACTTCGACGAGAGCACCGCAAAAAGGTCAACTTCGACGGCGTGTTCATCCGCGGTCGCGGCGACCGACTTGCCTTGAAATCGGACGACTGGGGAAGAATACAGATCGACAACATCTCCCGCCATGGGATCGGTTTCAAGGTCTTCGGCAAACCGGACGTGCGCGTCAACGACCGGTTCCGGGTCAAGTTTACCCTTGACAATACGGCCAATTCGGTGATTCAGAAGGAGGTGAAAGTGCTTTCGGTGACTGGAGAAACCATCGGCTGCCAATTCGTGGGCCAGGACGCCTGCGACGTGACCATCGGCTTTTACATGATGACCTGAATCGTTAACGAAGCCATATCCGGCGTCGACACCTCACTGGCCACGACGCCTTTACCGAAACTGTAGACCGCCATCAAAGGCGATCTGCCCTCCGTCTTCAGTCTTCAGACCTCGGGTTTTCCTTCACACACCCCACAGATACTGCATTTGGAGGGATCGGCAGGGCACGGCGCCGAGGTCCGGCCGTCCAGCGCCCGGCGGTACTCGTTCAACAGGTAGGCTTTGTCGAGGCCATTGTCGATGAAGTCCCAGGGAAACCGCTCGTCGGGATCGCGCTCACGCTGAACATAAAAGTGGGGGTTGACCGGCGAGGCCTTGAAGGTCTGGGGCCAATTTCCATGGTTGGCATGGGCCAGTGACAGGATGTCCGCCACCCGCCGATCGCCGCGGGCGATCACGCCCTGCAGGTAGGCCCACCGGGGCACGTCGGCGTGAACCCGCACGTTGGCTGTTTGCTTCAATCCCGTCTTGACCATCTTGATCTTGGTCTTGAGCGTCTTCACTTCGTCCATGGCCGCCCATTGGAAGGGCGTGAACGGTTTGGGGACGAAGGAACTGAGGCTGACGGTGATGTCGCCGATGCGCCCCTTGCCCCGGCTGGTTTTGAGGAAGCGGTGCTTGATGCGCTTGACCAGTTGGACAATGGCCGCGACGTCTTCATCGATCTCTGTGGGCAGGCCGATCATGAAATAGACCTTCAGGTTGGGGATGCCGGCGGCCACCAGGGTTTCGGCGGCAGCCACCACGTGATCTTCGGTGATCCCCTTGTTGATCACCCGGCGCATACGCTCCGAGCCGGCATCCGGGGCGATCGTGGCGGTCTTCACCCGGCTTTTTTTCAGCGCGGCAACCATCGGGCCGTCCAGGGCGTCGGCACGCAGGCTGCTGAAAGAAAAGCGGACCTCGCGCCCCCGATCCTTGTCGCACAACTCACGGATGCCCGGCAGGTCGGATACGGCGGCTCCCACCAAGCCGATGCGGTCGGTTAGCGCGCACCCGTCGTCCACCTGACGGTCAAGCAGGCCCAATGGGCGGAACCGTGGCGGGCGATACACATATCCGGCACTGCAGAATCGACACCCATGGGGACAACCGCGGGAGACTTCGATCAGATAGGTGTCTTCAAATGTGGTGTCCGGAGTTAAAATGGTGCTGGCTGTCGGCAGATCCGAAAGATCTGGAACGATTAATCGACCCACGGAAGCGGGCACCTCCGCCAGCGGTTCAACCTCGGCCAGGGTGCCGTCTTCATGATAACGGGATCGGTAGAAAGCGGGAGCATACAGGCCGGGAACCCGGCGGGCCATGGCAAGCAGACCTTCCTGCTTGTCGGCCGATGGATCGAAGATCTGAAAAAACCCGGATACCAGTGCTTCGGCCTCTCCTAAAAGGAAGGCATCAATAAACGGGGCCAAGGGTTCAGGGTTGAGAAAACAGAAGACTCCCCCTGCCAGCACAAGGGGGAAGGTCGCGCCACGTTGGGCGGCCGGCAGGGGGAGTCCTGCTGCTTCCAGGATGGTAAGAACACCGGGTGCATCGTTCTCATATGAGATCGAAAAGGCAATTATGTCGAAGTCTTCGATGGGCTTCTGGGACTCGACCGTCAACACCCGGCGGATTTTACCGCCATCCTGTTCCGGTAAAAAAGCACGCTCACAGATTACATGGTCAATGTCGTTGAAGAGCCGGTATACAGTCTGGAATCCAAGGTTGGACATCCCCACATGGTAAAGATTGGGATAGACCAGCGCCACGCGAATTCGCCCGGCGACCGGCTTCTGGATAACGCCGCGCTCAGTCGCCATAGCACCTTGGCGTTTCCGGTGAGGTCCTGTTGCCATGGTTATCAGACCTGACCCGGGTAGACCGGATACAACGAAATGCAAAACCCAAATGACAAACCACAAATCTCAAATAAATACCAAACTACAATATCCAAATCTCAAAACAGCGCAAACAGAAATGGTTGATTCTCAATTTGATCTCTCCAATCTTGATGATCGGGATCTTCGATCTTCAAGACCAAAGGGTTTGGAATTTTGAATTTGGTTATTGTGATTTATTTGTAATTTGGTTTTTGGTTATTGTTATTTTTTGTTTATTTTTTTGAACATAACGAACACGAATTTAAAAATAAGTTAGTATGTATTGATTCCACAAGCCGGCGCTAGTCCGCCTTTCTTCTTAAAAACGTGGGGACGTCCAGGTCGTCGTTGTCGATGACAATGCCCTTATACTCCCGGTAGAGTTCACTGGCCGACCCTGCATTGGCGGCCTGTCGTCGGCGGATGAAGGTGGGCTCGTCCAGCTCCGTGGACCGTGCCAGATCCGACGGGGTGATATCACGCACCTTACCGCCGTAGGTAGGGTCCAGCGCTCTGGCGCCGGTCTCTTTCTCTTTGCCCTTCTCGCCGATACCGGTGGCAATGACGGTAACGCTCATCTCGTCGCCCACGCTGTCGTCAATGACCGCACCCCAGATGATCTCCGCCTCTTCACCGACTTCATTGTAAATGCGTTCGGAGGCTTCGGTCATCTCCTCCATGGTGAGGTTGCTGTTGGAGGTGATGTTCATCAGCACCCCCTTGGCGCCGGAGATGTTGATGTCATCCAGCAGCGGGTGTGAAATGGCCCGTTCGGCCGCTTCCAGAGCCCGGTTTTCGCCGCTGGAGATGCCGATGCCCATGATGGCCATACCGGCCCGGGACATGGTGGTCTTAACGTCGGCGAAATCCAGGTTGACCAGGCCGGGCATCATGATCAGGTCGGTGATGCCCTTGACTGAATGCAGCAGAATTTCGTCGGCCTTTTTGAACATGTCCACCATTTTGGCGTTTTTCGAGGCCAGACCGCGCAGCCGGTCGTTGGGGATGGTGATCACCGTATCGGCTGATTTTTTCAATTCGAGGATGCCATCATCTGCCTGTTTGGCCCGTTTTCTACCCTCGAAGGAGAAAGGCCGGGTCACCACGGCCACGGTAAGGATGCCCATTTCCTTGCACAGCCGTGCGATCACCGGTGCAGCACCCGTTCCGGTGCCGCCGCCGAAGCCCGCAGTGATGAAAACCATGTGGGAATCGGACAGGGCGTCCTTGATCATTTCCGCATTCTCCAAGGCCGCCTCCCGTCCCACCTGGGGGTTGGCGCCGGCTCCCAAACCTTCTGTAATCTTCGTTCCCAACTGAAAGCGCATCTCCGCCTGTGATACATCCAGGGCCTGGGCATCCGTGTTGGCGGAAATGAACCTGACGCCCTGAAGATTGCTCGCGATCATGTTGTTGATCGCATTGCCTCCCGCACCACCAACGCCAATCACTTTGATTTTTGCCGATCGATCACTCTCCATGTACGTAAACATACCAGTCATAATTTCCCCCTTTGCTTGTGTTGCCCATGATGGCGCTTGCCTATACGCCTTGGTTTATACTTTCAGATCACGTCCTTGAACCATTTTTTCATCCGTGAAATGAGGCTGTTGAAGATATTCCTGTCCCGGATTCGAAATTTTTTCTCCGGCTCCTTTCTGGCACCGTAGATGACCAACCCCACACCGGTGGCATACATGGGATTGTTCACCACGTCGGTGAGTCCACCGATGCCGCGCGGTCGGCCCAGACGCGTGGGGACGCCGAAGATGGCTTCGGCGATATCGGTGGTGCCCTCCAGCAGTGCCGTGCCTCCGGACAGGACAATCCCCGAAGCGATCATGTTTTCCATACCGGCACGGTATATCTCCCGTTGAAGCAGCGTAAATATTTCCTCCATGCGCGGCTCCAGAATTTCGCCTAAAATCTGGCGGGGCAGCTTGCGGGGCTGGCGGCCGCCCATTCCCGGCACCTCGATGGTTTCGTCCGGGCTGATCGCCGCCCCGTTGCAGGTTCCGTATTTACGCTTGATGCGCTCCGCCTCGTTCAAAGGTGCCCTTACGCCGATGGCTATGTCGTTGGTCAGGTTGTCGCCCCCCAGTGCCAGAACAAAGGTGTGCTTGATGTTCTTACCCGAGAAGATGGCCAGGTCGCTGGTCCCGCCGCCCAGATCGATCAGGCCGGTGCCCAGTTGTTTCTCCTCTTCGGTGAGCACCGCCTCACCCGAAGCCAGGCTCTCCAGGACGATATCGCACACATCCAGGCCGGCCCGGTTGGCACACTTAACGATGTTATGCGCCGACGTGACCGCACCGGTGACGATGTGGATTTTGGCCTCGAGGCGGACACCGGCCATGCCCACTGGATTCTGAATACCGATCTGGTCGTCGACGATATACTCCTGGGGCAGGACGTGGATCACCTCACGATCCATGGGGATGGCCACCGCCCGGGCCGCATCGATAACACGGTCCACATCCTGCTGGTTGATCTCCTGCCCTTTAATGGCGACGATCCCCCGGCTGTTGAAACCGGTGATGTGGCCACCGGCAATCCCGGCATATACCGACGAGATCTCACAGCCGGCCATTAGTTCGGCCTCTTCCACCGCTTTTTTGATGGATTCCACCGTGGATTCGATGTTGACCACCACGCCCTTGCGCAAACCAATGGATGGATGGGTGCCGATGCCGATGATATTGATCTCGCGGCCCGTCACCTCGCCGACCACGGCACAGATTTTGGTGGTTCCAATATCCAGGCCGACAACGATATTTCCTTCTCTTGATCCCTGCAACTCAACCCTCCTTGTGATCCGAAGATAACGGATCGACCGATGCCAGCGTAATTACAATTCGATTGACATCGAACAAATCAATGGCCGTGTAGCGGGTCAGCCGGCTGTCTCTGCTCAGGCGTGACATCACTTGTCCCAGCGCCTGGCACTTTTCACGATAGCGACCGAACCCCAGCTTCACCAACCGGTTGTTTTCGCCGGTATAGACGGTGGCTCCGATTTCACGGTCCATCCGGATCCGGCGAATGCCCGAAAGGGGCAGCGGGCTGTTCTTTTCCCCGGCCAGCCGGAACAGGGTCATCACCGCGCCGAAGGCCTCACTGGGCGGCATGCCGGAAACGGGCAGGTCTGCATGATCCAGCCCCTGCACCCGGGGCAGCGCATCACTGTCCGAGCCATCCCATCGTTTGAACACCTCGCCGGCCGGGTTGATTAAAAATCCCTCACCGGCCCCCATGTCCAAAAGCGCCAGCGGGACTTCTTCCCGGATGTGCATGCGCAGCCCCGAGGGTATCTTCCGGCTGACCCTTGCCTCGGCGACCCAGGGTTCGGCCAGCAGCCGCTTACGGGTCACGGCCAGATTCACGGACAGGATGTTCGTCTGCGGGCCGACGCCGGCAATCTCCATGATCTGCAGGCGGCTGAGCCGCTGCATGCCAGTCACCACAATCTGACGCACCTGGAAATGCCGCGTCTGGGTAAAATAGTCATGGGCGAAGATGAACGCAGCGCTGGCCGCCACCAGCGCCAGCAACCCAAAACACCCCTTGGCGGCTAACACGGCCCGATTACGCAACAGGGTTCGATTGACCTTCCTGCTTTTTTTGAATTGGTTTTTACGAATCGGTTTTGGTTTCAATGGTTGGGTCTCTGGGTTCCGGGTTCCGGGTTCTGGGTTCCGGGTTCCGGGTTTGCTTTGAGCTTCGAACTGATCTGTTCTCTGTCCTCCAACCTCTGTCCTCCAACCTCTGTCCTCCGACCTCAGTCCACCGTCCGCCGTCCTCAGTCCTCAGTCCTCCGACCTCAGTCTTCAGTCCTCATTCCTCAGTCCTCATTCCTCAGTCCTCCGACCTCCGTCCTCATTCCTTTGTCCTCATTCCTCCGTCCTCAGCCATCCGCTCCAACACCATTTCTCCCACCCGATAAACATCTCCGGCGCCCAAGGTCAGCAGCAGATCGCCGGATGCCAGGGTTTTCTCAAGGTGATCGACGCACGCCGTCAGGCCGTTCAGGCAGATCACGTTCCGGTGGCCATGGGCACGGATGCATTCGCTCAGGGCCTCGCCGCTGACACCCGCGATGGGTGCTTCGCTGGCGGCATAAATAGGCAGCACCACCAGTACATCGCTGTTGTTGAATGAGCGGGTGAATTCCTGCAGAAGCGCCCGGGTGCGCGTGTAGCGATGAGGCTGGAAAACCACCACCTTGCGGCAGTCCGGCCAGTTCTCTTTGACTGCCTCGAGGGTCACCTGGATCTCGGTGGGATGATGGCCGTAGTCGTCCACCACGGTAACGCCATGGATCTCCCCCTTGATCTCCAACCGGCGCTGCACCCCTTCGGCCGTCTCGAGGGACCGCTTGATAGATGGCAGGGGAATGTCCAGTTCCAGGCCCACAGCGATAGCAGCCAGGGCGTTGGATACATTGTGCATACCCGGCATGGCCAAAATAAACTCGCCCAGGTTGTCGTCCCGATGAACCACCGTAAACCGGCTTTTCATCTTACCGAAGCTGATGTTCCGCGCCTGGTAATCGGCCTGGGTGCTCCGCCCGTATGTGGTCAGCCGTTTCTTGATATGGGGGAGGAGGCCCTGGAGCGGCTCGTTGTCCAGGCAGAGCACGGCCAGGCCGTAAAAAGGGATCCGGTCGATAAAATTGAGAAAAACCGTTTTTATCGCATCCAGGTCCGCGTAAAAATCCATGTGCTCCCGGTCGATGTTGGTGACCACGGCAATGGCCGGAGAAAACTTGAGGAAAGAGCCGTCGCTCTCGTCAGCCTCGGCCACAATAAAATCGCCCTGACCCAGCACCGCGTTGCGGCCGAGGCTCTTGAGTTTGCCGCCGATGACCACCGTGGGATCGAGACCCCCGCCAGCCAACACGTTGGCCACAAGGGAGGTGGTGGAGGTCTTGCCATGGGCGCCGGCAATGGCCACGCTGTATTTGAGCCGCATGAGTTCAGCCAGCATCTCGGCCCGGGGAATGACCGGAATCGACGCCTGCCGGGCGGCGTACACTTCAGGGTTTTGCGGGTCGATGGCCGAAGAGACCACCACCACATCGGCGTCGGCGATCTGCTCGGCCCGGTGGCCGATATGAATGGTGCCGCCCAACCGCGACAGATTGGCCGTAATGTCCGATGCCTTCACGTCGGAGCCCGAAACCCGATAACCCAGGTTAAGAAGCAGTTCGGCAATTCCGCTCATGCCGATGCCGCCAACACCCACAAAGTGGATATGGTATTTTTTCAGATACATGACTATCTTTCCACCAGTTGATAGCAGTCGTCCACGATGGTTCTGGCCGCATCCGGTTTCCCCAGCATTCTGGACTTTGAGGCCATGGTCGCCAGCAGATCGGGTGACCCGGCCAACGTGTCCAGACGCCGGGCCAGGTCCGCCCCGGTCAGTTCCCGTTCGAGCACCATCTGTGCCGCACCTCGGTCAACCAGGGCCCGGGCGTTATGCTCCTGGTGGTTGTCCGCCGCAAAGGGATAGGGAATGAACAGTGCCGGTTTGCCCAGCGCGGTCAACTCGGCCACCGTGGTGGCGCCGGCCCTGCATACAACCAGATCCGCCCGGCTGTAGCGGGATGCCATATCATGAAAAAATGACTTCACTTCAGCATCCATCCCTGCTTTCTGATATGCATCGGCGACCTGATCCTGATCCTTGGCGCCGGTCTGGTGGATAATATAACATTTCCGGCGCTGGCGAAGTCGCGGCAAGGCGTCCATGACCGCAAGGTTGATGGCATGGGCCCCCTGGCTTCCGCCGACGATCAGAACCGTGAACCTATTTTTCTCTTTTGCTTCAAGGGTCGCTGCATCAAGGATCTGCTGGCGTATCGGGTTGCCGGTGACGCGTTTCTTCAACGGGTCGATCTTGCCGCGGGTATTTTCGAAACTGACATAAATCCGCCTGGCAATCGGAAAAAGCATCCGGTTGGTGACGCCGGGCACCGTGTTCTGCTCACACAGGACCACCGGAATGCCTTTTATCCATGCGGCCAGAGCCACCGGTCCGGTGGCGTATCCGCCCACCCCGACAACCAGGTCCGCCTGCACCTCGGCCAAAATGCCTGCGGAATGAAACAGGGCGCCGGGAATTTTCATGGCCGCCCGCGCCTTGGCCCACGCTCCTCTTCCCTTGATCCCCTCGATGGCGATGGTTCGCTGGGGATAACCGGTCCGGGCCAGGGCGTCCGTCTCGAACGGCCGGCCGGCACCCACGAAGAGAATCCGGCTTTGCGGATTTCTCACGGCAAACTCTCCTGCCACGGCAATTCCTGGAAACAGGTGCCCGCCGGTGCCTCCACCGGCAACGACCACCTTGAGTGGCCGCCAGATTTTTTCGGGTTCAACAGCGTGCATCCCGCGCTCCGATATTCATCATGATCCCCACCGCCGCCATGTTGATCAGCAGGCTCGTCCCACCGTAGCTGAAAAAGGGCAGGGTCAACCCCTTGGTGGGCAGCATGCCGAGCGCCACCCCCATGTTGATGCAAACCTGAAGCCCCAAGGTCACCGTGATGCCCATGGCCAGCAAGGAACCGAAACGATCCTGGGCATGGCGGGCGATACGGATACCCCGCACGAGCATGATGCCGTAAAGCAGAATCACGAGCATGACCCCGATTAGCCCCAGTTCTTCCCCCACCACGGAGAAGATGAAATCCGTGTGGGGTTCGGGAAGATAAAACAGTTTCTGATATCCCTTGCCGATGCCCACACCGGTGATTCCCCCGGTGCCGAATGCCATCAGCGAATGGACGATCTGGTATCCCTCGTCCGCCGGGTATTGCCAGGGGTCCATAAAGCTCATCAGCCGCTTGACCCGGTATTCGGCATGGGTCATAAACAGCCAGGCCATGGGCGCCAGCACCAGTACAACCGACAGCAGGTGGCTGATGCGGCACCCGCCGACAAACAGCATGATCCAGGTCAAGGCGGCAAAGATCACGATCGATCCAAAGTCGGGCTGAACCAGCAGCAACCCCGTAAGAAGACCCAGGACCAGAAAATGGGGCAAGAATCCCACGTAAAAATCGCGCAGCTGTTCACCCTTCTTGCTCATGGAGTAGGCCATGTAGATGACCAGGGCCAACCGGGCCAGTTCTGACGGCTGAAACTGGACGGGTCCGAGTTGCAGCCACCGGGCGGATCCGCCTGCCGTCACGCCCCATCCGGTAAAGGCCACCGCCACCAGCATCACGATGGACGCCGCCAGAACGGGATAAACGAGCACACGGTAAAGGCGGAAAGGGATGTAACTGAAGGTCACCAGCACCACAATGCCGATCAGGGAAAAAATGGCCTGTTTTTTCAAAAAGAAATAACCGCTGCCAAACTTCTTGATGGCCAGGGCGGAACTGGCGCTGTAAACCATAACGATGCCCATGCCCACGAGCAGCAACACGGGAAACAGCAGTCCCAGGTCGTAGACCAACGGTTGTACCCCGTTTCGTTTGGCAGTTGCCGTCATCCCAGCCTTTCTATGATTTCCCGGAACCGGTTACCCCGCTGGGCATAGTTGTCGAACATATCGAAACTGGCACAAGCCGGAGAGAGCAGCACGATTTCACCGTCCACGGCCGCACCGTATGCCTTTTCAACCGCCTCCTGCATGGAACCGGCCTCAAGGATTCCGCTTTCCGGGTCCCCGGCCAGGGCGGTGACGATCTCGTCTTTGGCTTCCCCCATGGCCACCAGGGTTTTGACCCGGCGGCGCACCTGGGATTTGAGGGCGCTGAAGTCACCCTTCTTGTTCTGCCCGCCCATGATCAGAATCACCGGGACGTCGAAGCACGCCAGCGCCCGTTTCACCGCATCCACGTTCGTGGCCTTGGAGTCGTTGACAAAGCGCACACCGCGAACCCATCCCACCGTTTCCAGACGGTGGGAAAGCCCCTGGAAATTATCGATGGCCTGCTGGATGCCGTCATCTGATGCGCCCTGTTCACGGGCGGCCAGACAGGCGGCAGCCGTATTTTCCCGGTTGTGGGGACCGATGAGACCGGACTTGTCCAGCGTGAAACTGCCCGTTTGTCGGCCCGCATCCATCAGAAGGATCTTCTCCTTTAATATCTGTGCACCGTTGACGACGGCCTCCTCCGAATAGAGTTTTCGGCAGGCATTGGGGGGACGGCGGTTGATCATGGCGGCCACCGTGACATCCATGGCGTTGAGCACCGCCACATCGCTGGGCAGTTGGTTTTCGAATATCCGCCACTTGGAATCCGCGTAGGCGGAAAAGGTCGGATACCGGTCCAGATGGTCGTCGGTGATGTTGAGCATCACGGCGGTATGCGGCCTGAAATCGACCATGGTGTCCAGCTGAAAACTGCTCACTTCGGCTACCACCACATCGGCCCGGGCATGGGCACCGTCCGCGTAGGCAATCAGCGGTGTGCCGATGTTTCCGCCCACAAACACGTTCTTTCCGCTTTTTTTCAGCATGTTCCCCACCAGTTCGGTTGTCGTGGTTTTTCCATTGGTGCCGGTGACCGCCAGAATCGGTTCGGTGATATACCCGGCAGCCAGTTCCATTTCTCCGATGACCGGGGTTCCTTTGGCCCAGGCCGGTTCCAGCATCGGCAGGGTGTGAGGAACACCGGGACTGAGCACCACCAGATCGGCGGTTTCAAAATCCAGCGCATCATGCCCGCCCAGCTTCAGCTGGACGTCCAGTCCTTCCAGGGCCGCGGCCGGAGCCTTCAGGGTGTCGGCCGGCGCACGATCCGTTACCGTCACCCGGGCACCCTGGTTGACAAGGAACCGGGCGGTTGCCACCCCGGATCGCCCCAGGCCCACCACCACAACAGATGCGTTCCGAAGATCCAAAGGGTGCCCCAATTTATTTTCAGACATAGCTGAACACATCAAATTTTTTATAAATAACAAGCACCAAATTCCAAATAAATTCCAAATTGCAAAATCCAAATCTCAAACTGGAATGACCCTTCTTCGAGATCGTGGGGTTTGGAATTTTTAATTTTGTCATTGTGATTTATTTGTTATTTGGTTTTTGGTTATTGTTATTTTTTATCTAAGTTTAAGGGTACTCATGGATATCAACGCCAGGGCGATGGCGATGATCCAAAACCGCACGATCACCTTCGGTTCCGGCCACCCTTTCAATTCGAAATGGTGGTGGATGGGTGCCATTCGGAAAATGCGGCGGCCCTTGGTCATCTTGAAAAAACCCACCTGAAAGATCACGGAGAGGGCCTCGATGACAAACAGGCCGCCGACCAGCGCCAGCAGAATCTCCTGCTTGGTAATCACGGCAACGGTGCCCAACGACGCCCCCATGGAAAGCGAGCCCACATCCCCCATGAACACCTGGGCCGGATAGGCGTTGAACCACAAGAACCCCAATCCGGCGCCTGCCAGCGCGCCACAGTAGACCGCGATCTCCCCGCATCCCGCCACCGGGGTGATCTGCAGGTAGTCGGCGATGCGCGCATGGCCGGCCACATAGGCGAAAATCATATAGGTGACGGCGGCGATGATCACCGGTCCAATGGCCAGGCCGTCCAGACCGTCGGTCAGGTTTACGGCGTTGGACGCCCCCACGATGACCAGGGCGGCGAAAAAAATGTATCCCCATCCCGGATCCGGGGTCAGCCGCTTGAAGAACGGCACGCTGAGTTTGGTTGAGAACTCGGGCACCATGTATGCCAG
>JAGTUY010000544.1 GCA_018224455.1 Desulfosarcina sp. | reverse complement strand
TTGACGGTCGCATCGTTTAGGAATCTGACCAATTTAGCATCCGAGAACCTCTCGAAGGCATCAGCGCCCTTATCAAATTTTGGCAGCAAACCGTCTATGAGCGCCCTGCCGCGGTACTGTGCATCGCTGTACGGCGGCGCGTAGCCGATGTTGAACGTATCGATGACCTCTATTCCGACGCCCCGGTGGGCAAGATATTCCCAAATGGACTTGAATCGGTCTTTATTTGACGTCAACAAGTCATGGTAAAAAGCAGCGGCATCGCCCAGGGCGGCAATCCTTTTTTCATCATGCTGCTTCGGTTCGACAAATTCAACCGGTTCATCGGGCTCCGGTGTTTCGTCAGGTTCTGGAATGCAGGGACTGCGGCCATCATCAACCTTGAAATCCACAATACCCAAATGCCCGGCCCACACCTGCTGCGCCCTTTTGAACCCATAGTTCTTGCGCAGCATGATCAGGTCGTAGATGTCCCAATCGCCCTTGCAGATTCCGAAACAATGGAACCGGACCTGATCAGTTCTGTTCACATACACCATGAAATTCTCTTTTTGGTCCGCATGGAATGGACATGGGGCGCTGTACCGATTTTTTTTGACGGGCTTGAAATGAATATCCAGCAGCGTTTCAGCATAGCGGACGATGGCATCGATGGTTGCTGCCGATTTGATGTTCTGGTAGGTTTTCATTTCGCATCCGGATTAATCAACATTAGGTCGTTTATTTCCAGCACATGTGATTTTAAACGATCGAATTCCGTTTTTCATTTTCTTGTGCGGCCAAGAAAACGAAACAAAAGAAGCCGCCCGCGTCACGGGATATCCCTTGCGCTTCTCGCCATCGGCGGGTCCTGTGGAACTCGCTGCGCTCAAACAGCCACAGGCCCTTGTCGCCGCTGTCTGCGATGCTCAGGCCCGTGACGAAGGGGCAAAAGGAATCGCTTTTTGCTCAATCGGTTTATATGACCGAGCGCATCGGTTGCCTCAGCTTTTAAATCCGGCTTTTGCCCGGTGCATACCCCGCGATTCCGATCATGAATCGCACCACGCCATAACTTAACCAGCTCACCAGGCGCAGTTTGATTGATTGTGTTCTCCAGCTGTTCTCACTTATCCGCCGTGCGCCCAACTTGATGGCCTGTTCCAGGCTGTGTTTTAATTTTATGGCAAAACTTTCATCGTCAACGACAACGTTGGCTTCAAGCGACAGCAGCAGGCTGAAAGGGTCGAGATTGGAAGATCCCACCGTGGCCCAATGCCCATCGATGACAGCGACTTTGGCGTGCATAAGGCTTTCGTGGTATTCATGGATGTCAATCCCCGCATCGAGAAAACTGCCATACAAGGCACGCGAGGCATAGTGCACCATGGGGTGATCCATCCTTCCCTGCAACAGCAGAACCACCCGGACACCCCGTCCGGCTGCATCCACAAGTGCATGACGGAAATTCAATCCGGGCAAGAAATAGGCATTGCCATTTTCCCGTCTTTAGTTTAACGGCGCCTGCTCAATCTCCGGAGAGATACTTTTTCAACGCTCCCACGGCCTTCGAAATTTCCTGGAATGCCTCGTGCATACCTTCGGCCCCGTGGTCGATTTTAGATGTTCCTTTCTTCTCGATCTTGCCCCGAACTTCTGCTTTGATCTTTTTCAAGTGTTGGGCATGTTTTTCGACCTGCAGGCGATGCTCTTCTTTCAGTTCTTTAAGCGTGTCGGCATTAATTCGTTGGACCAGTTCATCGGCCTCAGCCATTAATTGTTCGATATCCTTGGATTCTAAGTATTCTGACATGATGTCTCCTTTCGACGGGTTTTTGCCCGTTCCGGCATAAAAATACAGATTGCCCAGCCAACCGGGCTTGCCCTCGCAATCACCATCGGCAATGCCGCGCCGCAGACCGTTTTACTTCCAGACGTTTCCTGCCGGCGGCGAATCTCATCATAACTACGGAGTCGATGGGATCCGCACTTGGCTTGGATTCGCGTTTTTATCAATCTAACATGCAAACAGGGCAATTGAAAAATGTCCCAGAATGAGATATTTGGTTGGGTTGGTAAACATTTGTATAATTATGGTTGCTTTAGAACTTTCCGCTATCGGTTAAAACCACTCAGCGCTTGAGATAGAAACATTGTGGGATAAAAAAGAAGAAGCAGGACCATTTTTGATGACCCTGCTCAGACGATGTCTCTCTAAGATGCCGTTACTATTTCTCCAAAAGATGCACGCACACCCCAGAAAGGTTTTAGATGATACCCATGACTTCCTTTTTAAAGTATAACCCTTGGAGGTCGTTAAACCATCCGGTGGCGAATCGTTGCTTGTTGAAGCATGGTTTCATCTGTTATAATATGTAGCAGGTAGTTGCCTTTGTCAAGATCTTAACGGAGACTGAGTGCCGGTCATCTATTTTTGAAAAACCAGATCACCAGAACAGGTTTGCCGCTTCTCATTTTGATTCACCTTGACAAAATAGATCGGCATACGAATTTTACTCCACCACTAGCGCTTCTTGAAACATCTTTCTTTTCTACCTTTCACCGCGCACCGATTCAGATTGACACGAATCGGGTCCCGCAACAACGAAGCACATTGCGCCCCTTCATATGGGTGCACTTCAACAGTATTGCCACGCCAGGGCGAAGGCACTTTGATTCAGCTGAAACAGCCGAGGTTTCCAGACGGAACAAACCTCGGTGTGAGGGTGACCCCTTTAAAAACTAATCTGAAAGGAAAATTGGAACCATGAAAATCAATCCATTACAGGATCGAATTTTAGTTAAACGCGTCAAAGAAGATGAAAAGACAAAAGGTGGGATCATCATCCCGGATACGGCCAAGGAAAAGCCAATTGAAGGCACTGTGATTGCCGCGGGCAATGGCAAGCTCAGCGAAAAGGGAATAAGAGTAGCGCTTGACGTCAAGAATGGCGATCGGATTCTATTTGGCAAGTATTCGGGTACTGAGGTAAAAATCGAGGGTGAAGAATACCTTATAATGCGCGAGGACGACGTGTTTGGCGTCATCAAATAAAAACGAATATGGAGGTTAGGACAAGATGGCAAAAATAATAAAATCTGACATGAAGGCCCGTGAAGCGATGCTCAACGGCGTCAAGGTGCTTGCCGATGCAGTGGTTGTCACCTTAGGCCCCAAGGGCAGAAACGTGGTCATCGACAAATCTTGGGGTTCCCCCACTGTTACTAAAGACGGCGTTACCGTTGCCAAGGAGATCGAACTGGAAGATAAGTTCGAGAACATGGGCGCTCAGATGGTCAAGGAAGTGGCCAGCAAAACAAGTGACACGGCCGGTGATGGAACAACCACGGCTACTCTTTTGGCCAGATCTATTTATGAGGAGGGGCAGAAACTGGTGGCGGCCGGCAATGATCCCATGGCCATTAAACGGGGGATTGATGCCGCGGTTGAAGTCGTAGTGAAAGAACTTCAAAAGTTGAGCAAGCCTACCCAAGACCAGCGCGAAATTGCCCAGGTTGGCACCATTTCGGCGAATAATGATGAAACCATCGGCAACATTATTGCCGACGCCATGAACAAGGTTGGTAAAGAAGGGGTCATCACCGTTGAAGAAGCCAAAGGTATGGAAACAACCCTTGAAGTTGTTGAGGGCATGCAGTTTGATCGAGGATACCTGTCGCCCTATTTTGTGACCGATGCCGAAAAAATGGTTGCCGCTTTGGAAGATGCTTACATTCTGATCAATGAGAAAAAGGTCAGCAACATGAAAGATCTTTTGCC
>JAGTUY010000543.1 GCA_018224455.1 Desulfosarcina sp. | reverse complement strand
GCCCTTGATGTTGATTTCCGGATCGACCGTCAGGGAAAATGGGATGAAAATGGCATTCTGGCGGCAATTACGATGGACCCGGAGCAGGGTGCTTGATCTTTACATGACTCGGACGCAATGGAATGCGTCACAATATGGGCTGAGCGCACAGAAACGGCCGGCTGTCGCCGTTGATTGATCAGGATGAGAATTCCATTGCCTTGATTTGGAGTATAGCACCTCGTTGCAAAACTTCAACCCGAAAAACCAGACAAACGACTGGCCACTGGCGGTTAGAAGAACCATCGGCGCACGGCTACACCATCAGCTTAGCGGATCCATGGGGCTCACGCTTCAGCCTTTCTGGACACCGGGCATCCGGACGCCGGGCCCTGAGGCCAAGGGCGCCATTATCGGATTCGGGGATGTCCACACCCGTGCCCACTTTATGAAAGAATCCTTGAAATCACAGGATATCCTGAATAATCAATCGACGATATCATCCACCCCCTGTTGTCCCATCCGTCCTTACGATAATGCTTGCTTCCCTCGGTTGCCTTTTTTATGATGGGAGCGATTTGTTGTACCATTAACGATTGCGACCCTTTAGAGGCGTGCACATGCTCAAAGAGCTGTTAATCAAGAATTTTGCCATTATCGACGACCTGAATATCCGCTTCGAAGGTGGATTGACCATTTTGAGCGGAGAAACCGGCGCCGGCAAATCCATCATCATCAACGCGGTGAACCTGTTGCTGGGATCCCGGGTCAATGCCAGGATGATCCGGGACGGTTATGAAACCGCGGAATTGTCTGCTTTTTTCGATGTCCCCGAGGGATCCACCGCCGCTGCAATCATGGCTGAAAACGGCTATGATCCCAATAATGGCCTGCTGGTGCGAAGAATCATCGCCGGCAACGATCGGCATCGCATCTATATCAATGACCGTATGGCGACCATGCAGATGCTGACATCCATCACCGCGGACCTGGCCAGTATTTCAGGTCAGCATGTCCACCAGGGACTGCTCAGAGAAGAGACCCATCTGGCAATATTGGATCGTTTTGGCGCTCTTTCACCACGGGTGCGACAGGTATCGGACCTGCATGGAAAGATCGTCCCCCTGGTCCAGGCACTTCAATCCCTCAAAGAGAAGAAAAAAAATCAGGATAAGGAGATGGACCTGCTCCGGTACCAGGCAGAGGAGATTGCCAATGCTGATATCATGCCTGACGAGGACGAATCCCTGGAAAAAGAACGTTTGCGGCTCAAGCACGCCGAGTCCCTCCACCAGTCGGTTTTTTCTGCTATCGAAACCCTGCACGGGGCCGATGGCGCCATTCTGGAACAACTGGGTGAAGTTCGTAAAAGCCTGGAAAAGGCAGCCGATATAGATGAGGGACTGAAGGCCGGGGTCCAGCGCCTTGCAGACCACCTTTTCGGCCTGGAGGATGTGACGGACACCTTGCGGACCTACCTGGGACATTTAGACACCCAATCGGATCGGCTTGAGTCCGTGGAAACCCGATTGGATCTGATCAACAAGTTGAAGCGAAAATACGGGGGCTCCATGGAGACCCTTTTCCAAAAGCGTGATGCCATTGAAGCGGCTTTAGCCGCCACGACGGTTATTGATGATGACATCCAGCGCAGTGAAACGCAGCTGAATGACTATTACGATCAGGTGTCGCGCCTGGCCCGGCGTTTGTCTAAAGCAAGAAAAGAGGCGGCCGCGGATTTTGCCGAATCCGTGGAAAAGGAACTGGCAGACCTGAAGATGGCCGGCACCCGGTTCAATGTCAGCCTTTCCCCGCTGCCTTGCAGCAAACCTGCATCTCCATGGCTTCGTGTAGACGACAACTTGCTGTCGGCCACGGGTATCGATCAGGCTGCGTTCATGATCGCCCCCAATGTGGGTGAATCGTTGAAGCCCCTTGCATCCATCGCCTCAGGCGGGGAACTCTCCCGGGTGGTGCTGGCGCTGAAGGCCATCCTGGCGGAAACCGACGCAGTGGGTACTATTATTTTCGACGAGGTGGATGCCGGTATCGGAGGCGCCGTGGCCGACGTCGTGGGGAAAAAACTGGAAGCCCTATCTAAAAAGCACCAGCTTATCTGTATCACCCATCTTCCCCAGATCGCCCGGTTCGGTGATCAGCATTACTATATTGAAAAACAGGTTAAAAACGGCCGCACCACCACCACCATCCGGCCGATGGACCAGGAAGGACGGATCCAAGAGATCGCCCGCATGCTGGGCGGCGAAATTGTCAGCCGGACCGCCTTGGAACATGCCCGGTCCCTGATGGAGCGATGATGGAAAGCAACCGTCGCTTGACAATTTCAGGACGATGTTCAAAGTTTAGACAATTTTTCCAAAAGGAGCGCGAGATGCCTATTTTTGAATTCAAATGCCTTGACTGTGAAAAATACATGGAAATTCTGGTGATGAACAAGCAAGAGGAGATGGAAATGGCCTGTTCCGGTTGCGGTTCCGGCAACCTGGAACGCATCCTGTCCACCACCAGCCACACGGTAACCGGCGGTGGCTCCGGCCAGCCTGCCGATTCCAATGCCCAGACGCGGACCTGCAGTTCCGGGTCGTGCACCACCTATACCATCCCCGGACCGGCATGAGACCATGAACCGGATTGAGTCCTGGCACTATTTTCCTTCGTCTCGTTAAGGTCAAGCCATGCCGCAAACACTTCACAAACAGGAAAAAGAACAGTTCTGCAAGCTGTTCAAACAGGATCAACTCACCGACTTCGAAGATCGGTTTGCGGTCATGGAGGCCTTTATGCAGACCGATGGTCATGTCTCCTCGGCGCAGATGATCGAACGGCTCAACGAGCTGAATCTGCATTTGGATCCGGAATTTGTCCGTGACACGTTGAAACTGATGTGTCAGTATGGATTCGCCAGCAAACAGCAATTCGACAGCGGTGAAATTCTGTATGAACACCTGCACCTGGGTCAGCATCATGACCACATGGTCTGCGCCAAATGTGGATCGATCGTGGAATTTGAGGACCCTGGGCTGGAGGCGCTCCAGGTTCAGGTTGCAGAGCGTCACGGTTTCCACCTGCTCCAGCATAAAATGGAGATGTACGGCATCTGTGCGCAATGTATGTCACAGCGCCGAAAACTGCTCCCGCTTTCCGACGCGCCAAAAGGGGAGCGGCTGGTGATCGCCCGGCTGGACGGCGGCCCCATGGCGCGGGCACGCTTGATGGCCATGGGCCTTCGAATGGGTGATGAAGTCGACGTGATCACCAATTCCGGGCAGGGGCAGCTGGTGGTTGGTGTCGATTATAAACGCATCGTGCTTGGACGGGGGTTGGCCCGAAAGCTGATGGTACAGGTCAAGCCCAACATTGCGTAATGGATGGCCTGCGTGGATGAAGATTCTCCCTGATGCACGGGACACGATCGACGATAGACAACTTTCGACAATGAATAAATCAATTCCGATTGTTTTGGCATGTCTTTTGGTCTTTGCCGGCGCGGATCTTGTTTGGGCGGAGCGGTTGAGTGTAAGCACCGATATCGCCAATATTCGATCCGGGCCGGATACCAGCGATGCGGTCATCTGGCAGGTTGAAAAATATCATCCCTTGAAGGTGGTCAAAAAGCAAGGCAGTTGGTGCCTGTTCGAGGATTTCGAAGGGGATCGCGGATGGATTCACAACTCCCTTCTCGCCGACATCAAAAGCGTGATTGTGATTCTCGATAAGTGCAATGTCCGTTCAGGGCCCGGGACCGACAACGATATCCAATTTACCGTGGACAGCGGCGTTCCCTTTAAAGTACTGGAAACAAAAGGGGACTGGCTCCAGGTGATCCACGCGGATGGCGACAAGGGATGGATTCATCGTTCTCTGGTCTGGTAGCGGCCCGGTTAACCAAGGAGTCGGTTTGAAACTGCAACCAGGCAAAACCCGGATCGTTGGCCTCGGTTCCGCGCTGGTAGACATACTGGTCAACGAAAACGATGAATTTATCCGCCGCATGGGTGTTAAAAAAGGCGGCATGACCCTTGTTGCCATGCCGGACCTGGAAAAGATCCTGAGCCAGGCGTCAAGCAAACCCATCGTTGTGCCGGGTGGATCGGCATGCAACACGGCTGTGGGGATCGGACGCTTGGGCGGCCAAGCCCGCTTCGTCGGCAAACGTGGAGACGACGATACCGGACAATTTTTTGAAAACGCCCTGGCTGAACGGGGGGTAGAACCGTTATTGATGACATCGTCACTTCCCACCGGCCGGGTGCTTTCCATCGTCACCCCCGATGCCCAACGCACCATGATCACTTACTTGGGAGCATCGGCAGACACCCAACCCGAAGAGATCACAAAGGAATGCTTTGCGGATAGTGCCGTGGTTCACATGGAGGGATACCTGCTGTTCAATCCCGGGTTAATGACGGCGTCGTTGAAAGCCGCGAAAAATGCCGGGGCATTGGTTTCTCTGGACCTGGCCAGCTTCACCGTCGTCGAGCAGTCCAAGGCCATTCTCGAGGAGCTGATCGAAGCGTATGTTGACATCCTTATCGCCAATGAAGACGAAGCCCTGGCCTATACCGGAGTTAACGACGACGCTCGCGCACTGGCCCGATTGGCCCGACATGTCAACATGGCCGTCCTGAAAGTCGGCGCCAGGGGAAGCTACATCCAACATGAAAATCGTGTTTGCCGCATCCCGGCCTTGGGCACAGGAACGGCAATTGACACGACTGGCGCCGGGGATCTCTGGGCGTCCGGTTTTTTATTTGGACTGGTAAAGGGATATACCCATGAAAAATGCGGCAGACTTGCTTCGGCATGCGGATATGAGGTATGTCAGGTGGTCGGTGCCGACATCCCCGAGGAGGGATGGATTCGAATCAAAAAGATAATGGGGGAATAATGGCCAAAGGCGCAGCAACGCGAAAACAGCTTCTGAAAGAGCCCGATCAGTTCATTACCTTTTCGGGAAAACTGATCGCCTTTGGACGGTCCAATTTGAAAATCATTCTGATCAGTACGGGGATCCTTTTTTCACTGCTTCTGGCCCTTGTCACAACGCGGCAAATTTCCCACTGGAATGAAAACCGGGCCTCCGAACGGGTTGAAAAAGCGGTGGCCAAATATTCAACCGCGCTTCAGGACACCAATCCCCAAACGGCTTATGACCAAGTAAAGACCGATTTTGATGACATTTTTGATCAATATGGTTCGAAAAACGCAGCAAAAATCGCCCGGATCATATACGGGGACATCAGCTACCATGCCGGGGACGCGGATACCGCCATTGCCATGTATACCCATGCGCTGGATAATTTTAACCAATCCCCGGCAGTGAAAAACATCGTGCTGAGCGGACTTGCGTATGCCTTCATTCTAAAAGCGGAATACCCTCGGTCCATTCACTTTTTTGAAATGATTTCGGCAGACAATGAGAAGACCTTGAAAAGCGGTGCGCTTTTCAATCTGGCATGGCTTTATGAGGCCGCCGGCGAGAAGGAGAAGGGAGCCGCCATGTATCAGCAGCTCTTAAACGATTTCCCGGAGAGCATGTATGGCGACCTGGTGAGGGAGAAAGTCAGCCCTTAGCCTTTGTCCCTCATGAACAGTTTGTGTTTTTTGATTTTCTGATTCAATCCGCTTTTGCCGATTCCCAACAGCTCTGCCGCGTGGGCCTGTATGTAATTGGCTTTTTTCAAGGCCCGGACAATCATGTTCTTTTCCACCAGCGCCAGGGTCTCGTACAAATTCGCATCCACAGGGATACCGTCCATATGCAGGGTGCTGTGGGCATTGTCGATAAAGTCTTTGGGTAGATCAGACACCTGAATGATCTCCTCCGGACTCAGCACGACCGCCCGCTCGATGACATTTTCCAATTCCCTTACATTTCCCGGCCAGTCATATTCGTAAAACAGTCTCTCCACTTCCCGATCAATCCCGGTCACCGGCGAACCCATGTTACGCTCGCCGCTGTATTTGGCTATGAAATGTCCGACCAACGGCCGGATGTCCTCAAGCCGTTCACGCAGAGACGGCAGGGTGATCGGAACCACGTTGAGCCGATAAAACAGATCTTCCCGGAAATTCCCCTTGGCGACCTCTTCCTTCAGGGATTTATTGGTCGCCGCAATGAGTCGGATGTTGATGGGAACCGCCTTGACGCCGCCCACCCGCTCGACCACTCGCTCCTGCAGGACACGAAGCAGTTTCACCTGCAAGGCCGAGGAAAGCTCTCCGATTTCATCAAGAAAAAGTGTCCCTCCGTCCGCGATTTCAAAACGCCCCT
>JAGTUY010000542.1 GCA_018224455.1 Desulfosarcina sp. | reverse complement strand
ATGATGTCGTTTAGGCAGGCAGAGGTCTTTTGACGAAGCGTTCAATGGACTGCCAATAGGGGCACAAGGTTGGTCAACTGCGGTTGGATCGACCCATAATTCAATTATGAACAAAAGGGAGTTGCCTTTATGAAATCAAAAAACAGGTTTATCCAGTATGTTGGTATAATGATGCTGCTTGTGGGCCTTACGGCCTGTGCCTCGACGTCCAAACAGTCAGGTGCCGGCGAATACGTTGACGATTCCGTCATCACGACGAAGGTCAAGACCCAGCTCGCCGCGGATGATTTTCTCAAGTCGTTCGAGATCAGCGTGGAAACGTACAAGGGCGTCGTCCAACTAAGTGGTTTTGTCGATTCCCAAAATGCCGTCGACAAAGCGGGTGAAATCGCCAAAGGCGTCGGCGGAGTCAAATCGGTCAAGAATGATCTGAGCGTGAAATAGTTGACCAATTATAAATAATTTACTCAATTATGCATCGTTTGCCAAAGGAGATTAAAAATGAACCTATCCCGCACAGGTTTCTTCATCGTTGTTTTGTTATCCTTTTTTCTCGGGTTATCCGGTTGTGAACAAAAGGGAACCGCCGAAAAGGCCGGGGAAAAAATTGATCAAGCCGCTGAAAAGGTAGGCGAAAAAATTGCGGGCGCTCAGGGAGCGATCAGCGACAAAGCCGAAAAAACTGGAATATACATGAATGATGCCGCTATCACAGCCAAAATTAAGGCGGATATTTTGAGTGACCCTTTGCTGAAGGTGTCCCAGATTAACGTGACCACCACAAACGGCGTGGTGAAGTTGAGTGGCACCGTTGATTCCCAGCAAAGCATCGACAGGGCGATGGAAATTACCCAAAGTGTCGAGGATGTGAAATCGGTCGAAAACAGCCTGGCCGTCAAGGGTTCCTGATACACAATTCACCATACGGGAGGAAAGCCATGAACTGGGATCAGATCAAAGGAAACTGGAAGCAGGTCAAAGGTGGTGTCAGGGAGCGGTGGGGCAAACTCACCGACGACGATGTGGACGTCATTGCTGGAAAACGTGATGTACTCTTGGGAAAAATACAAGAAAAGCATGGCATCGCACGCGAAGAGGCTGAAAAAGAACTCAAGGCCTGGGAAGATTCCTTGAAGTAGTTTGGGTCATAAACAGCGTCACGATTTGGACGATGATGCATCCCGTCCGGCTGCATTGAGAAAACTTGGACCGGAACACAGTTATGGAAAAAGCTTTTCTGGAAATTTTTAACGGCGTCCTCGGCTCGGTTCGAGAACCTTTGGTTGTGCTTGATTCTGACCTGAACGTGGTCAAGGCCAACCACTCTTTTTACCAGGTCTTCAAAGTCAACCCCGAGCAGACAGAAGGGGTGTTGATTTATGAATTGGGCAATGGTCAGTGGAATATTCCCAAACTCAGGGAGTTGCTTGAGGCAATCCTGCCCGATAATGCCATATTCAATGATTTTGAGGTTGACCGTCATTTCGAGACCATCGGCCGCAAAATCATGCGCCTGAATGCCCGGCGGATCGACGCCGCGACAAACCGAACGCACCTGATTCTGCTGGCCATCGAAGATATAACCGATCGTGAATATTACAAAAGACACCTTGAGGAGATGGTGGAACAGCGAACCGCTGAACTCAGCCTGGCAAGGGAGGCGGCGGAAAAAAGCAGACAAACGGCTGAGGACGCCCTGTTTGAAATCAGCCGGCTTAAGGACCAACTCGAAGCCGAAAGGGCCTATCTTCAGGAAGAGATTAAACTGGTTTACAACCATGAGAACATTGTCGGTCAAAGCAATGCCATCAATTACGTTTTTTACAAGGTTGAGCAGGTCGCCGGCACCGACACAAACGTTTTAATTCTCGGGGAAACCGGAACCGGCAAGGAATTGGTGGCTCGAGCCGTTCACGGCACGAGCTTGCGCAAGGAGCGCGCCCTGGTAAAAATGAATTGCGCCGCCCTGCCTTCCAACCTGATTGAAAGCGAGCTCTTCGGCCATGAAAAAGGTGCTTTCACCGGCGCACATTCCAGGCGCCTGGGCAGATTTGAAATTGCCGACCGGGCCACGCTGTTTTTGGATGAGATAGGCGAACTGCCCTTGGAGTTACAGTCCAAGCTGCTGCGGGTGATCGAATACGGCGAGTTTGAGCGCCTGGGCAGCTCCACCACCCAAAAAGTCGACGTTCGCATCATTACCGCCACCAACCGCAACCTGGAGGAGGAGGTCGGCAAGGGTAATTTCCGCATGGATCTCTGGTACCGGTTGAATATTTATCCGATCACCCTGCCGCCGCTCAGGGACCGCCGGGAAGACATCCCCCTGCTGGTCAATTTTTTTGTGGATAAGATTTCAAAAAGATTGGGCAAATCCATCGGCGTGGTTCCGGTGAGTGTCATGGAGGTGCTGCAGAACCATCATTGGCCCGGCAACATCCGCGAACTCGAAAATGTTCTCGAACGGGCGGTGATCAACTCGTCGGGCCCCAAACTGCATCTGGTGGACGATCTTAAAAAGCCGAATAGAAGTTTTACAACGGTGAGCAGGTCGCTTGCGGATGTAGAGCGGGACTATATTGTGCGGGTGCTGGAGCAGACCCGCTGGAAAGTCAGCGGCAACAACAGTGCGGCTGAAATTCTTGGTCTTGAGCGCAGCACCCTGCGCGCACGCATACACAAGCTGGATATCCGTAAACCCCAAAAGCGCGCAGGATCCCGAATTTTCCACGGGTAACCGGCCTGGTTCCGGCGAGTGCAATGGACGCGCTGCGCAAACAATCGCCGGCCCGGCAATATCGGCAAAGCCGTCATTATTGGTTGTATATGACCAACGGTTATATGTGGCCACTCTCGTTGCCCATCCCTGGTCCACCCGCCTGATTTTTAATAATAATCATTTATCAATTAATTCAGTTTCATGCGTTTAAAATAGACCCCCAAGCGAATTCCGGCATGAACCTTGATTGTGAATTGGATGGGCATCCATGCGATCGAGCGTTCGGTGCGTGAATCATCGTCTAACCAGAATGGCCGGCATTGCCGGGAGGTCGACACCATGATCATTGTTAAAATTACCATGAATGTACTTCCGGAAAAGCAGAAAGAACTGGTTCAGACGCTGCTTTCCATGATTGGGTCGATGGAGATAGAACCCGGCTGCCAAAGCTATGCCCTCTTTTGCAATCTGGAGGATAAAAATATTCTGAATCTTCTCGAGGAGTGGCAGTCGCGAAAAGATCTCGATCAACATTTACAGTCCGATATGTTCGGTGTTTTGCTGGGAACCCAAAGCCTGCTGTTGGAACCGCACGACATCAACATTTACACCGTCCATCGATCCGAAGGAATGGAAGCCGTTCATGCCGCCCGGGGAAAAACGTCCGGCTACACGTGTACATACCTCCCACGTTTTCCCTCGGAATTGAATATCCGTGATTCAAAAAGGTAGCTGTGATGACATCCGTGATTAGGTATTATGATGGGATCCATTCAATTGCCGTAATCGGCAACTATCCGCCGCGCCAATGCGGCATCGCCACCTTCACCATGGATCTGGTCCACGGATTGTCAGCGGAAGCACCCGATATCAACTGCTGGGCAGCGGCCATGAACGATAAACCCGAGGGATATCCTTATCCGGATAACGTGCGTTTCGAGATCAATCAGAACAAGTTGAGCGATTACCGCACCGCTTCCCAATTTCTCAACATCAGTCAGACGGATATCGTCTGCGTGCAACATGAATACGGTATTTTCGGAGGACTGGCCGGCAGCCACCTGCTGAAACTGTTGGCTGATTTGCGCATGCCGGTGGTGACGACATTGCACACGGTGCTGAAGGACCCCGCGCCGGAATATCGTGCCGTCATGGGCAAACTGTCCGAACTGTCCGACAAACTGGTCGTGATGAGCCATAAGGCATTTGACTTTCTTAAAGAGATCTACGCGGTGCCCGAAGAGAAAATTGTCTTTATTCATCACGGCATTCCGGATACACCCTTCATCGATCCCAGCTTCAACAAAGACAAATTCGGTGTGGAGGGCAAAAAGGTCCTGCTCACATTCGGCTTGATTTCCCCGAATAAGGGCATCGAAAATGTATTGCGGGCGCTTCCGGCGGTCATCAAAAAGCACCCCGATGTGGCCTATATTATCCTGGGGGCAACCCATCCGCATATCTTGAAATTGCATGGAGATGCCTACCGTATCACGCTGCAGCAGCTCGTACGCAAACTCGATATCGGTGCGCAGGTCATTTTTCAGAATCGTTTTGTTGAACTCAAAGAATTGTGTGAGTTTCTCGGCATCGCCGATATATACATCACTCCCTACCTTGAAGAATCCCAGATTACCTCCGGAACCCTGGCCTATGCCATGGGCACCGGCAAAGCCATCATTTCGACACCCTACTGGTATGCCACCGAGATGCTTGCCGAAGGCCGCGGCCGAATTGTGCCCTTCAACAATCCGGAAGCCATGGCGGAACAGATCATCGACCTGCTGGACAACGATGTCGAGCGGCACGCCATGCGCAAAAAGGCCTATACCTTCACCCGTGAGGCCGTGTGGAAGGAGGTCGCCCGGAATTACCTCCAGGTATTCAGTGAAGTCCTGCGCAACCGCACCCAGAACCCACGGCCACGGCATTCCTACGTTGATAATATCAAGGCGATCACCAATTTCGAACTGCCGGAGATCAAGCTCGATCACCTGAAAGCCTTTACCGATGACACCGGCATCCTGCAGCATGCCAACTATACTATCCCCGATCGCACCCATGGCTATTGCACCGACGACAATGCCAGAGCACTGCTGGTAGCCGCCATGGGTCAACGATGCCTGCCGACGAACGGCTGGGGGCTCGATGCTCTCAGCGGTCATTATCTCGGATTTCTTCTGTATGCCTTTAATGAAAAGGAAGGGCGATTTCGCAATTTCATGACCTATTCTCGGAAATGGACAGAGGAGATTGGGTCCGAGGATGCCCATGGCAGGGCAATCTGGAGTCTAGGCAACACGGTGGGTTTGCTTGAAAACCCAGGGCATCTGGCAATGAGTACGACCCTCTTCAACAAAGCCCTGCGGGCGGTCGAAAATTTTCATTCGCCCCGGGCCATCGCATTTTGTCTGGTGGGTGTGCATGCCTACCTGGATAAATTCTCCGGTGACAGCGATGTGCGCAGAGTCCGGGAAATCCTGGCTAACAGGCTTTTCGATCAGTTCAAAAACCATGCAACCGACAGTTGGCCATGGCCCGAGAACACCCTGAATTATGCCAACGGCAAGCTGCCCCATGCCCTGCTGCTGTCCGGCCAGCGGATGCAACGCAGCGACATGGTGGATATGGGACTCGTCTCACTCAAATGGCTGCTTGCCATCCAGACCGAAGACAGCCACTTCGTGCCCATCGGCAGCAACGGGTGGTATGGACAAGGCGGACCCAGAGCCCGTTTCGACCAGCAGCCCATCGAGGCCAGCACCATGGTCGAAGCGTGTGTGAAGGCCTTTGATATTACTCGGGATCAATCATGGTTCGACAAAGCGGTCATGTGCTTCAATTGGTTCCTGGGGCACAACGATCTCAACTTGCCGCTCTATGATGCCAAAACCGGGGGCTGCCGGGATGGGTTGATGGCAGACGGCATCAACCAGAATGAAGGCGCCGAGTCCTCCCTGGCCTGGCTGCTTGCGCTGATGACCTTGCAGAAGCTCTATGCCGACGAGATCTTAAACCAGTGGGCATCCCAAAAACCCAGTTAACCAAGGATCAATCATGCACATTGCCATGCTCTCGCCCATTGCCTGGCGCACACCGCCACGCCACTACGGCCCCTGGGAGAGCATGGCGTCGCTGTTGACCGAGGGGCTGGTAGCGCGTGGTCATAACGTGACCTTGTTCGCCACCGCTGATTCCCAGACCACCGGTACACTTCACGCCGTTTGCCCGCGGGGCTATGAAGAAGACCGCTCACTCATTCCGAAAGTCTGGGAGTGCCTGCACATTGCAGCACTCTTCGAGCATGCCGAAGCATTCGATGTAATCCACAACCATTTTGATTTTCTGCCGCT
>JAGTUY010000541.1 GCA_018224455.1 Desulfosarcina sp. | reverse complement strand
GTGAATTGATCAGGGACACCGACACCGGTCCCGTGTCGACAAGTCTGTCTTTGCCGCCCCATAGGATGGATGCTATCTCGATGCAGTCCCGGGCGCCCTGTTTGGATACCGGACTTCCCATAAAGGGTTTATCGCATAAAACGACACTGGAGAAGATCATGTCCAGGTGGGCGGTTTCGGGCGCCACATCGCCCGGCTCCACCATCATGAACCCGTTCATGTCGATGGTTTTGGATGTCTGGATCAGTTTGCAGAAATTGTCATAGTCCGCCATGGTGGCTTCGCGCTGGCTGCCGTCCGGCAGGGCGATGAAGGGCGCGCCGTAGCCGGGTGCAAAAACGAAGTCGTCCTCTCCCACGGCAACGCTTTTTTCCGGATTCCGTGCAGTCACCGTGAACCGTGAAGGGGCGGTCTCGAGGGCTCTTTGTATCTGGGACTCGGTCATGAAAACCTTTTTCCCATCCACCTTGAACCCTTTGGATGCGAAGATCTCCAAGGCTTCGGGTTCATTGAAGGCCACACCGACGCTGGAGAGCAGTTCCATGGATGCATCGTGAATCCGGGTCATCTGGTCCGGGGTGAACGTTTGCATGCGGTCATACATGATCGATCCTCCTTGCTGCGGTTAATGGCGACACCTGGACAGGCACGGGATAGGACCTTGCGGTGCTGTCGTCTGAGATGCTTGCCAACCCTTGGGTATGACGATGCGTATAGAGCAGATTGCATGCCATGCTGGACCGGTTTGCTAAAAAAGATGGCCAACACCCCAGAGTCTTCCCATCAGGCATGCGACAAAATGCATAAAACACCGAAATAATATTATTTTTAAGTCTTGCAGCACAAGTGGGTCAGTCAATGGATAGGGTTTTTTCGCGGGAGGGCTGCCCGTTTGAACATAAAATCTGACAAAAAATAGTACACATTTAATGGAAAAAGGTTTTCATTGACCGTTTTTTTTACATATAATCCCTCATCTAAAGCCGACCTTAAACAGCCAGCCATGGAGACTGACCGTGTCTGACCAACCTGCGAATCGACCTGTTGTGCCGGACTTCGACAACCTTGATTTTTTGCCGGTGTTCGATGCTTTTGATGAAGGCATCATCATCACCGACACTGACGGCCGCATCCTGTTCTACAACGAAGCCCAGGCGGGTATTGACGATCTGCGTCCCGGAAATGTTCTTGGCAAGCGGGTTGGGGACATTTATCGGTTGGACTGGCATGACAGCATGATATTCAGATGCCTGGAAGCCAACACACCCATTCTCGGCCGGCTGTTTTTTTACCGGACCTGCAAAGGCAAACTGGCCAACACGATTCACAGTGTCTTCCCGCTGCACTTCAACGGAACCTTGGCGGGAGCCATCTGTTTTGTAAAAAACTACAATTTACTGGAAAAGGTCATGTCCGGTTATTCCACTCTGTCGCCGAACACCCCTCCGGAGCTGGCCAATGGCACCCGATACCAGTTTTCCGATATCATGGGTGTGGAAAAAAGCATTCTTCACGCCCTGACCATGGCCCGTCTGGCTGCGGAAAGCAGTTCACCGGTGATGCTTTTCGGTGAAACCGGATCGGGCAAAGAGATGTTTGCCCAGAGCATTCACAACTACAGTCCCCGAAGGGACAACCCCTTTGTGGGCATCAATTGCGCGGCGATTCCGGACACGCTGCTGGAGGGTCTGCTGTTCGGGACGGTAAAGGGGGCGTTCACCGGTGCCGTGGACAAGATGGGGCTCTTCGAACAGGCCGACGGCGGCACGCTTTTTCTGGATGAGATCAATTCGATGCCCACTGCCCTTCAGTCCAAACTGCTGCGGGTGCTGCAGGAGAAAAAAATCCGGCGTGTGGGGGCGTCCGGTGAAGTGCCCGTCGCCTTGAAAATCATTAGCTCCGTTAACATAGCCGCCCACAAAGCCATTCGGGAACAACAGCTGCGCATGGACCTGTTTTATCGCCTGGCCGTGGTTTACATTGCCATTCCCCCCTTACGCGAACAGCCAGAAGGCATCGAAATGCTGACCCGCCATTTCATTTACAAAAACAATCTGGCCCTTGGCAAGAAGGTGTGCGCGGTCAGCGAACCGGTCATGCAGTTTTTTCGAACCTATCACTGGCCGGGAAACGTTCGTGAACTCGAACATCTCATCGAAGGGGCCATGAACACCATCGGGCCGGACACGACCCTGCGCATCTCCCACCTGCCGCCGCATCTGCTATTGCATCAGATTCGTGATGAAGGCCCGCCGCTGCAAGTGATGCCGGTGGATCGTCCGGCGACGTCACCGGCCGAGAAAACCGGCGGCCCCGACCTGGACGCGGCTCCTCCTCCTGCGGCTGGTGTGCGGGACCTGCGGGAGCGGCGGCGGGAACAGGAAATGGAGATGATCGACGGCGCCTTGAGGGCCGCCGGGGGCAATGTATCCGCAGCCGCGAGGATGCTGAATGTGTCGCGGCAGCTGATTCACTACAAGATGCGCAAATATGGAATACGCAGACAAGCCTATCGCGGGTCGATCGAAAATGATCCGATTGGTTAAATTGTTTAGCGGGTAAACTGCAATAGTAACCGGCGGTGTGTTTTGCTTCCAACCGGCAGCAGATGGCATGCCTACCAGGTCACGCTCATCATGGAGCAGTTAAGTCCGCTGCCGATCCCCATGAGCGCCACGTGGTCGCCCGATCGGATGCGGCCGGATTCGGCGGCCTGGCACAAGGTGATGGGCACGGCCGCCGGGCCGATGTTGCCCAGGGCGGGAAAGTTCAGGTGCTGTTTTTCCGGCGTCAGACCCAATTTATCATTGAGTACGTCCATGTTGCGCCGGCTTACCTGATGGGGCATGTAGGCGTCGATTTGCGCATCGCTCCAGCGGTTCAGGTTGCTGGTGGCCAGGTCCCAGGTTTTCTTGGCCAGTTCCACGCCGAAGATCAGCACCTTGGACGCATCGGCGGTCATCCGGTCCCGCTGTCCCAGACAGAGGCGGCTGTGGCGCGTGGCTGCGCGGGTCACCGACCCGTTGACCACATGGCCGGTTGTGGAAAGATCCCTGTGGCACAGGATCATGGCCACCGCCCCGGAGCCCAGGGTGAGGGTGGCGAACTGGTCCCGGAAAGCCTCCGGCTTGGCATCCGGTTGACGCAGTCGGTCGATGGTCGCCTCGACCACTTCCCGTGAATTTTCCCCATCTACGATGAGTCCGTAGTCGATTAGACCGGCGTCGATCATCATGCCCATGCTGGCCATGGCGTTGACAAAACCCAGGCAGGCGTTGCCCAGGTCATAGTTGATGCAGTGGTCGGCAAGTTTCAGATTGCCGTGCACCAGGCTGGCCACGGATGGCTCGATATAGTCTTTGCAGACCGACGTGCTGATCAAGCAGCCGATGGCCTCGCGGGGGATGCCGGTTTGCTTCAATACTTTTTCGGCAGCCAGGGTGGCCACATCGCTGGCCTGCTGGTCGATGTCCCAGAAGCGCCGCTCCCGGATGCCTGAGAGCCCTTCGATAATTCCGGGCTTGATACCGATGCGTTCCAACGTGGCTGCAAGCTGCGACTCTATCTCGGCAGAGGTGATGATCGTCGTCGGCAGTGCACAGGCCACCGCCTCGATGGCCACATTCTTGAATAACATCGGCTTCATGATCGTCCTTCCAGCGCTTTCGGATGGTTCGAGAATGCAAGACAATTGTTGGTCTTGGCTTTATATCATGCCCGGGGGGTTAAAAAAACCGGAAACCCTGACTAGGATTAATCGATGAAACACCTTGATGAGATTCATTTCATTCAGCCGGTCGACAAGGGCATCTGGCTGATAACGGGCCCCGGAAAGGGCCGTTTTCCCCACTGCAATGGGTTCCTGATGATTGGAGACCGGACTGTATTAATCGATGCCGGTATCGGAGTCGAACGAATCGTTGAAATCGATCGCCGGATGCGCATCGACGCCCTGATCATCAGCCATTCCCATCCCGACCATATTCTGTCATGGCACGTGCTGAACGACCGGCAGCTGTTATTGCCAGCCCAGACCCCGGCGTCCGTGGGTGACCTGCGTCTGCTCGGGCAGCGATTCGTCGAGGGCCGTCAGGAGGCGCAATACTGGACCTGGGTGGCCTCGGATCGCCTTGGCATCCATCCCATGCGCCGGCCGGACCACCAATTTGACGACGGTGAAATCCTGGATTTTGGGTCCATCCAGCTCCAGGCGATTCATGCGCCGGGCCACCTGGATGATCATTATTGTTTTCTGGAGAAGATTACGGGAACGCTGTTTTCCGTCGATATCGACTTTACCGGGTTCGGTCCCTGGTACGGCAACCCGGAAGGCGACATCCATCGGTTTCGGAAAAGTGTGTCGATGCTCCGCGACCTGCCCTACCGCAGGATCTGTTCCGCCCATAAACTGCCGATTGCCCGATCGGATGCCGATGAGGCCTTCGATCGCTACCTGGGCGCCTTTGACCGGCAGAAGACGGCGGTTTTCGCTTTGTGCCGCCAGGGAATGGATCTGACAGCGATGGTTGGGAACTCACCTTTTTACAGGAACCGGATGCGCGACGGTAGGCTTCAACGGATATTCGAAACCCAGATGATCCGCAAGAATCTGGCCCTGCTGGTTCAAGAAAACCGAATCGTCGAAGAGAGCGGAATATATCGCGCCATATAGGCTATTTTTGAGATGTGTGCGGCTGTCTTAGGACACCATCCATGGCCTCCTCGTTAATCGCTGTGCGTCTGTTCCCCCCCGTAAAGTTCCTTCACCGCCTCCCGATCGATACTGCCATTTTTTTCCGGGAGTGATTCCACGAACTGCACATACTGCGGCTTCTTGTAGCGAGCGATGCGACCGCCGACGAAATCGATCAGTTCTTTTGCGGCCAGCTGCTGTCCGGCCTTCAGCACGCAGACCGCCTTGATGCCTTCCTTCCACTTGGGATCCGGAACACCGAAGACCATGGTCCGTGCAACCGCCGGATGCGCCAGGATAACCTTTTCCACCTCCGCCGGATAGACATTCTCGCCGCCGGGCTTGATCAACTCCTTTTCCGGCTTGCGGCCGGCGTACCACAGGAATCCGTCTTCATCAAAGCGGCCAAGGTCGCCGGTGTGATGCCGCCCGTTGCGGAAGGTGTGGGCATTGTCCGCGTCCAGACGCCAGTATCCTTTGAATACCATGGGGCCTTTGAGGGTGATCTCCCCCACTTCTCCCGTCGGCACCGGATGGTCCGCATCATCCACCAGCCCCACCCGGCCCAATGGAATGGGTTGTCCGGCTGAACCGGGCCGGTCATCGTAGCGGCCCATGCTGGTGATCAAGGAGGTTTCCGTTTGGCCGTACATGTTGTAGAAACAACCCCCGGTATGCTTCTGGTACCGCTCAATGGTTTCCGGTGCTTCAAGTCCCATGACGGCCCTCAGCGATGATAAGTCGGCCCCCGATTTTGCCTGTTCATCCAGAATGGAACCGAGAATCGGTGAAAAATCAAAAAGCACGGAGACCTTCTTGGTCTGGATCAGTTCCACGGCCTGGTTGGCGTCAAACTTACTCATGTTGACATTCATCGCACCGGCGTGAAAGGCATTGACGGCCATGAACAGGCCGCCGACGTGGAACAGGGGCAGCAGGTTCAGGTGAACGTCTGCAGGCGACAGGCCGAAGCAATAGTTGAGATGCAGGCTGGCGCAAAGCAGATTGGCGTGGCTCACCAGGGCGCCCCGCGGGCGGCCGGATACGGCCGCCGTGTGGATGATCACCAGGCCGGTGTCGGCGTCGACCGGTTCGGCCGATAGGGGCGCTTCAACCATCAGCTTGTCGAAAGCATCGAAGGGGCCGGCATCGTTCAGATTAAAGCAGTGCCTGATCGAGGGGAGCTGATCCCGGATGCCCGATACCCCATCGGCGAACTCGTCATCGACAAAAACGATTGATGGTGTGCAATCGTTGAGGTTGAAAGCCATCTCATCGGCGGAAAGTCGCCAGTTGATGGGCAGCACGATGGCTCCCAGGGCGGCAGCGGCACCATAGATCTGAAAAAAAAGCAGGCTGTTTTTTCCCACGACACCGATGCGGTCCCCGGTTTTGATGCCGGCCTGCTGCAGACCGGCGGCCAGCCGGTCCACCTGCATCTTGAATTGCCCGAAGGTTGTCGTCATGCCGGTGTCGGCTTCGAACCAGGCCGGCCGGTTGCGGAAGCACCGGGCGTTGCGACAGATCATGTCATACAGGGAAAAATCGTAAAGCCCCATGGTTTATGCTCCTTGTTACGGCGAACCTTCATGTTCCATCTCGAGGGGTGAGGCGTACTTACCGTACTCCGCAGTGACGAGGGGTGAAGCGTAACGCAGACGTCGGATTCTTTGCGGAACCGTCAACTACTTGATGGTGGTTACCGGACAAGTTGCTTTGAGAATAATGTATTGTGCCGTTGAGCCGAGCAGCAGCTTCCGGGTTCTTGATTTTTTCTCGATGCCCACGAAAATCTGGTCGATATGGTTATCTTGGGCAAAGATGACGATGTCCTCGCCCGGAGAGAGACCTCTGGCCATTTCCTGGACTTCGTGCTCGGCGCCGGCGCTCTCGAGCTTCTGCCGAACCCGCTTCAGCTCCTGGTTTACCCGGGCGATGTCTTCGGGTTTTTCGCTGTGGCCGCCTTCCATGCTGGTGATGACAAAAACCTTGGCCTCGAAGATCGACGCATGCTTGATCGCCAGATCAAGAGCGGCCTTGGACTCTGTTGAACCGTTGTAGGCAACGAGAAATTTCATGTTGGTTTGCCTTTTCTCCAAGGGTGAGGGTTCACAGGTTCAGGGTTCATAGGTTCATCGTTGCTTTTTTGCTGAAACTTCAGGGGATCTCTCAATCGAATTATTCC
>JAGTUY010000540.1 GCA_018224455.1 Desulfosarcina sp. | reverse complement strand
TGGTCATCTCCACCATTCAGGTGGCCAACGCCGTGATGAGCGAGGCGGCCCTCTCGTTTTTGGGACTGGGCATGCCGGTAACCAAGCCATCCCTGGGCTCGTTGATCCGGTCCGGATTCGAGTACATCTTCTCCGGATCCTGGTGGATCACCCTGTTTCCCGGGATATTTCTGGTGCTGCTGGTACTGGTGATCAATCTACTCGGCGACTGGCTGAGGGATGTATTGAACCCTAAATTATATAAGGGATAAATAGCTTTAAGTGTTAAGGGGGATGTTCCGACGATTCTTAAGACTTAAAACTTACCCCTTAACACTGGCCATACCTATGTCACACTTACTCGAAGTCAACGACCTCGAAGTTAAATTCGGGCTGCGGCAAGGCGATCTGACCGCCATCAACGGCATCAGCTTCAACCTGGACAAGGGCGAACGCATGGGCCTGGTCGGTGAAAGCGGGGCCGGCAAATCGGTTACCGGTTTCGCCGTCATCAATTTGATCAGCAAGCCGGGTTTCATCTCCGGCGGCCGGGTGATGTTCAATGGAATAGATCTGGCGTCACTCTCCGAAGAAGCCATGCGCGAGATTCGGGGCAACCAGCTCAGCATGATCTTTCAGGATCCCATGATGACGCTTAACCCTGTGCTGACCATCGGCACCCAGATGGTGGAAACCCTGTTGGCCCACCGCAGCATCACCCGGGCCAAGGCAGCGGCCATCGCGCTGGAAAAGCTAAAAAAGGTGCAGATCCCCTCACCGGAAAAACGCCTGGCCCAGTATCCCCATGAGTTTTCCGGAGGCATGCGCCAGCGTATCGTCATCGCCATCGCCCTGATCACCGACCCGGAAATCATCATCGCCGACGAGCCCACAACAGCCCTTGACGTAACCATCCAAGCCGAAATCATGGATCTGTTGCAGCAGCTGTGCGAATCGGAGGATACGGGATTGATCCTGATCACCCATGACCTGGGTGTGGTCTCCCAGGTGACCGAAAAGATCGCTGTCATGTACGCCGGTAAAATCGTGGAATCGGGCCTCACAGAACGGGTGGTCAACGACCCGAAGCATCCATATACACAGGGGTTGATCAAGGCCCTGCCCGGCAGCCTGCAGCCCGGTGCGCGTCTGAATCAGATCCCGGGGATGATGCCCACATTGACCGACATCCCGCCGGGATGCGCCTTCAACCCCCGCTGCCCCCTGTGCGAGGCCATCTGCCGCAACCAGGAACCGCCATTTATTCCCGTGGACCACATGACACGAATGGTGGCCTGTCATATGGTAACACCCGACCCGAGCAACGGAACGAAATGACAACGGACACATCAACCCAAATGGAAAATGGTAGAAACGGCCTGCTGGAGCTCAAACAGGTGGTCAAGCATTTCGATATTTCCGGAGGCCTGCTGGACCGGCTGCGTTTTGAAAATGGTAAACTCAGCCAGCAGCGCACCACCGTCAAGGCGGTGAACAACGTGAGCTTCACCATCGCCCCCGGCGAAACCTTCAGTGTGGTCGGTGAGAGCGGCTGCGGCAAGTCGACCCTGGCGCGCACCACCCTTGGCATCTACCCGCCCAACAGCGGGGAGATTCGATATCGCGGAGAACGCATCGACAACAAGAGCGCCCAGCAGATGCTGCCCTTTCGACGCAAAATGCAGATGATTTTCCAGGACCCTTACGCGTCCCTGAACCCGCGGAAAACCGTCACGCAGACCCTGGAAGAACCGGTGGTATTTCATAATCCATCCATATCGGCGAACCAGGTGAAAGACCGCGTCGCGGAGGTCATGCTCCAGGTCGGCGTCGATCCCAAATGGGCCGCCAGATACCCCCACGAATTCTCCGGTGGGCAGCGCCAGCGTATCAGCATCGCCCGGGCCCTGATGGTGGATCCCGAGTTCATCGTGGCCGACGAGCCCGTGTCGGCCCTGGACGTCTCCATCCAGGCCCAGATCCTCAACCTGCTCATGGATGCTCAGGCCCAGCGGGGACTCACCTACATGTTCATCACCCACGACCTTTCGGTGGTGGAGCACATCAGCACCCGGGTGGCGGTCATGTATCTGGGCACGCTGTGCGAACTCTCCTCGGCCGGAACCCTTTTCAAGAGCCCCCGGCACCCCTACACCCAGGCCCTGCTCTCCGCCATTCCCAAGCTGGGCCGCAAGAAAAGCGGCCACATCCGGCTCAAAGGCGAAGTGCCCACCCCCATCGACCTGCCCAGCGGATGTGTGTTCCACGGCCGCTGCATTCACGCCAACCCGCGCTGCATAGAAGAGGTCCCTGAGGCACGAAGTGTGGAAAATGAGGCCATTGTCGCCTGCCACGCCGTAGAGGAGGGACGGCTGTAAAGACTGCCAAGCAGAGAAGCGGAAAGTTCAAGATGGTTCAATCGATAGCCCGCAGGCCTTCTTTGTGGTCGGCATCGAAGCGTCTGAGACGCGCTTCCAGTTCACCGAAACGCGCTTTACCGGTCAGTGAAACGCAGGCCCGGATGCCTTCGGTACGGCTGCTGCCGGTGGTTTCAAGGGAAATGGCACTGATGCCGTAGTAGAGCAGTTCCTCCACCAGCGCAACACCGCTGAAACCGGGATAGGCGACAGTAAAATAAAAACCGTCGGCCAGGGGCTGGTCCTCGTCCATGTCGTAGACCAGCGAAAAGCCGTTTTGGGTGAAGAGACGCTTCATCGTCCGGGCGCGATCGCCATATTCTCTCACCGCCGCGACAAAGTCGTACCTGCCGTCGTTGACCGCCTCCAGCAGTTTGGTCAGGCCATACTGGGTGCTGTGGCACACACCGGCGCTCAGCGAATACATGCCGCCGAAAATATAGGCGTAGCCGAACCGGTCGGTGCCAAACCATGGTACGAGGCCGTCGCCGGTGGATTCGAACAGACGATCGGAAATGGCCGTCATGCCGATGCGCTGGCCGGCCAGGCTGAAGGATTTGGAGCTGGAGACGAGCAGGATATAGTTGTCCGTGTAGCGGGCCACCGTGGGAATGAAAGGCGGCACGCCCGGCCGGGAGGTGTCCTGCCTGAAATCCATGCCGAAGTAGGCCAGGTCCTCCAGGGCGATGACATCGTAGCGGGTGCACAGCTCACCGATGATGGCCAGCTCCTTCTCCGTGAAGCAGATCCAGGCGGGGTTGTTGGGGTTGGAATACATCAGGGCGCCGATCCGATGGGACGACAGGTAGGATTCCAGCTTGTCCCGCAGTCGGTCCCCCCGGAAATCGTAAACGTCGAAATGCTCCCGGGGCAGCCCCAGCACCTGGGCCTGTTTCTTGTTCACGGGAAATCCCGGGTCGATAAACAGGATGCCGTCCTTGCCCTCGATCCGGCGGCCGGCCATCATCATGGAAAGAAAGCACCCCTGCATGGATCCGACGGTGGGCAGGCAGTGGGCCGGCTGCACGTCAACGTCCAAGAATTGCTTCACGAAACGGGCGATTTCGGTCTTGAGGGAGGGGATGCCGTCAAAAGGCGGGTAGATGGCACCCACACCCTTTTTCAGGGCACTGATCTCTCCTTCCACGGCGATCGCCGGCGGGGCCATACCGGGGATGCCCATCTCCATACGGATAAACCGCTGCCCGGCGGCCCCTTCGATTTCCCCCACCAGCCGGTTCAGCTCACGGATGGAGGCCAGACCCACGCTGGGCAGTTTGCTTGCACGGATTTTGTCCCGGACGATATCGCCGGCAATTGGCGTCTCCATCAGACGATCCCCCCTTCGGTCAGCGGCTTGCCATCGAGTATACGCTGGGGATTGAAGATGGACAGATCCAGCGTCGGCGTCTCACCGGTGATCAATTCACTCATGTAACGGCCCACGGCCGGCCCCTGCTGCAGGCCGTGTCCGGAGAAGCCGTTGGCCAGGTAAAAGCCTTTGATTTCAGGCCATTCGCCGAGGATGGCATTGTGGTCCAGGGTATTGACCGCATACAGACCCGCCCAGCCCCGCACCAGCTTCAGCCGTTCAAAAGCCGGTACGAATTCAGCCAGTTCCAGCCATAGAAGATCCATGAAGCGGTTCTGATCCCAGGTGAAATTGAAGCCCACCGGGTCGTCATCCATGGATTTTCCCAGCAGTAACATACCGCCGGTTTCCGTCCTGAAGTAGAGCCCGGACGGAAGGACAGTCAGGGGCAGCGGGCCGTCGGGCTTGACGGCCGGGTCCAGGCAAAAGCACTGGCGCTTGACCGGCTGCACGGGCAGGTCCACCCCGGCAGTACCGGCCAATTCAGTGCACCAGGCACCGGCGCAGTTGACCACAACGGCCGATGCATAGGTGGCACCGGCGGCGGTCTTGACGCCGGTGATCTGTCGGTTGTCGATCACCAGCTCGGTCACTTCGTCCTCGATGTAGACGGCCCCCTGGGCCCTGGCGTTGGCCTTGTAACCCATGAGCACGGCGTAGGCGTCGAAATGGCCGTCTTGGGCGCCGAAGGTGCCGCCGGCGAACCCGTCGGCCGCATACAGGGGATAGTGGGTCTTGATCGCGTCCGGCGACCACCACTGGACCTGACATCCCAAGGCCTGCTGCATCGCCATGGCCGCTTTGGCGTCAGCGGTAGCGGGCTCTTCATAAAGAAACAGGTTGCCCTCACGGTGATAGGCGATGCTGGGGCGGTTGCCGGCCAGGGTCATGTCATCTTCAAAGCGTTCCAGCACATCGAAGGCGTACTGGGAAATCTGAACATTCTGTTTCAGGCTGAACTGGATCCTGGCGTTGACCATGGACAGGGTGGTGGAGGCCCGGGTATAGGCCAGATCCCGCTCGATGACCGCCACGTTGAGTGCCGGATCCTTGCGGGTCAGGTAATAGGCGGTGGTGGAGCCCATAATGCCGCCGCCGACAATAATGACATCATAACGTGTATCGCTTTCCATGGTTTTGAACGCTCCCAGTAGGATGGCCTGAACGGGTCAGGTTTGCTTATAGTTGGGTCCTTCCCCACCCTCCGGACAGGTCCAGGTGATGTTGTGGAAGGGGTCCTTGATATCGCAGGTCTTGCAATGCAGACAGTTGGTAAAATTGACTTTGATACCCTTGATGCCCCTGCCGTCTTTGCGGGTTTCCATCTCATAGACATCGCCTGGGCAAAATCGCGTGCAGGGGCAGCCATAGGTGGGATAGCATTTATCCACACACACCCCCTGGTCGTGGATAAGGACATGGCTGGGCTGGTCCTCCCGGTGCAGGGTGCCGGAGAGGTAAACGCCGGTGAGCTTGTCAACCATGGCAGGATCGTCTGCGGCCGGCGTGGACTGCGCCTCGGCCGGTCCGGCAAGTGCTGCCTGGTTATTCAGAGGTGCCAGGGTAAGGGCATCGTCCACGGCGGGGAGGCGATCGATCAGGCCCTTGCCCTTGGAAACATACTGGGCGGCCAGATGGAACCATTTGATTGGCCCTTTCTTGGCCAGGGCCTGGGCGAAGTTACGGCCTTCCCGAAGCTCTGCACCGGCCCAACTGGTTTCGATCCACCGGCGGTAGACGTCCAGGGTGCGGCGTCGGGTATTGCCGGCCGCAAGGGCGTCCATGATGGTCTCGGCGGCCAGCATTCCCGACTTCATGGCCAGGTGAATGCCTTTGATGGCCGGTGTGCTGTGCATGGCGGCGCCGTTTCCGGTGAACAGGGCACCGTCCACGGCCAGGTGGGGCATGGAAAACCAGCCGCCAGTGGAAACGGCACGAGCCCCCTGCTCCACCACCTTGCCCCCGCGGATGATGTTCTGGATCATCGGGTGACCTTTGAAGCGCATGAACGTGTCGTAGAGGTCCAGTGACGGGTTCTCGTAGCCCAGGGCGACCAGAAAACCCAGGGCAATGCGGTTTTTGGCCATTTCATAGACAAACCCACCACCCGGGGTGTCCAGATCCAGAGGGAAGCCCATCGTATGAATGTCGTTGAAGGCGCTGCCGCTAAAAAAATGGTTTTCCGGCAGTTGAATCACCTCCTTGATCCCCGTTTCAAACACCTCGGGCAGGCGGCCCGAACGGATGGGCAGTTTGTCGGCCAACGCTTTCATCAGGCTGCCCCGGGCGCCCTCTCCCAGGACGGTAACCTTGGCCAGCAGGTCGATGCCCGGCTCAAAATTGGGTTTGGGCTTGCCGTCTTTGTCCAGCCCTTTGTCGCCGGTACGCACCCCCGTCACCGCGATGCCGTCATCGGCCATAAGGATCGCTTTACCGTCGAAGCCGGGAAATATATTGATGCCCAGGGCCTCGGCCTTGTCCCCCAGCCAACGACACACCCGGGAGAGACTGACGATGGGAAAACCGGTGTTGTGCATCTGGCGTGGCACCATCGGCATTTTAAAACTGCGCTGCGGTGTGAGAAAAAAGAAACCGTCGCCGCGCACGGTCTGCTCCACGGGGAATCCCTGCTCCAGATAATCCGGGAAAAGCTCGGCGATGGCCGCTGGATTCATCACCGCCCCGCTGATGGCGTGGGAGCCGATGGCTGCACCCTTGTCGATGAGGGCCACTTCCAGCTCCTGGCCTTTTTCCGCAGCCAGTTGCATCAGGCGGATGGCGCCGGCCAGATTGGCGGGGCCGCCGCCGACAAAGAGTACATCGAATTCAATGGTTTCGTGTGCAGTCATCGATTTCCCCCCTTTTTCAATCAGGTTTCCAAAAAGGCGACAGGAAAATTGCCACAATTGAACGGAATATTGTTTAGGGGGATTCAGATAGCCTGATTTTCCATTAAAAACAAGGACCATTGTTCACCCGTCCGGGTACACATATGACTTGTTTAATGACATGATCCATGGTATCTGCCTTCTCTAGCCTTTTCACCCAAATCCTTTACATCCGTATACGGTAACCCGGACCTGGCGATGCATGTGCATCGTGCCGGGATGATCCTGCAAGGAGGCGTTGAGCATGGCAACCCGTAGCAACAATTCAGCATGGATACTGGTGGTGGTTCTGGCTGTGTGTCTTCAGGTGGTGTTTGTTTTTGCAGACGTCAAGCAGACTGCCACGGGAACGGCCATCAACTTTTCCAAGGCTTATTTTCTCCTGGATGCCGATATGGAAAAGTATATCTGCAATGAACTGGCCGGCGATGAGGATGAACCGGTTGTCGCCACCTACCTTCAAGCCATGACCGATGAGGCCAATGCCCGCGGGTTCGGCACCGGAATGATGAAGCAGACCATCATCCATGTAAAAACAGAAACGCTGGCCCAGGACACTGAATCCGCCACGATTCATCTGAAGGGGCGCAACCGTACCTGCATCCATCCGATCTTTGCCTATGTGGCCTCGCTATTTCAACTGGGCCAGACGCATGCGTTCGAAGCGACACTGGAGCTGGTCAAAGAGGATGGCAAGTGGAAGGTCTGCGGGAACCCTTACAACCTGTCCATGGATGGTTAGCCAGCCCGTTTTCAGCCGGGTAACCCACAACAAGGGGGTGGCGACACCTGACCCGCTGTGTCTGTCGCCACCGTCATTGCAACGCTGATCGTCCGCCGCCGGTTTCACAGCCACCGTGAAACCGGCGCTTATTTTCAGGGTCGCGGTAAAATGGACGCTGTTTACCTGGAGATTCGAAAGATCGCTCGCAAGATCGCGGCCCGCTATCCCCGGCCTGATTTTTATCGTGCCCATCCGTCCGAGGTCAGGGGTTCACGGCGATTTTACTACGCCGACGACGCTATCGTCAGACTCCGGGAAGACATGGCCGGATGCCTCGACAACGATTTCGGCCACGGTATGGGTCACGTGGAAAAGGTGGCCATCGATGCCGGCACCCTGGTCATTATCGAAAGCCGCCTGGCCGGCCATGCGGAAGACCGGGTTCAGCGGAACCTGCTGCTGGCTCAGTGCGCCGGTTTGTTGCACGATATCTGTCGCAAAGAGAAATCCCACGCCGAAAAAGGGGCTGAGACGGCACGCAATATCCTAAGAACTTATCCGCTTGTTCCCGAGGAGATCAGCCATGTATGCACGGCCATTCGCAACCACGAAGCGTTCGCCCGCCCGGAGCGACTGCCGGCCCGCCAGGCTCGTATCATATCCGACTGCCTGTACGATGCGGACAAGTTTCGCTGGGGGCCGGACAATTTCAACCATACGCTCTGGGACATGGTCGGATTCGTCAACCCGCCTTTGGAGGTTTTTGTGGATCATTTCCCCAAAGGCATGGCCCTGTTAGAAAAAATCCGCGGGACCTTCCGCTCCCGAACCGGACGGCGCTACGGGCCCCAATTCATCGATATGGGTATTGCCATCGGCGAGGAATTGTACCAGGTGATCCTGACCGACTTCATCCCACCACCCTGATCCATGCCTTTCATCCGTCATAAGGACCGTCAACCTTGCGCGTACTGCTGATCAACCCCTTTTACCCGATTTCCGAAACCCCGTCTCCGCCCCTGGGACTGGCATTCCTGGCCGGGGCATTGGAGCAGGCCGGGAACCCGGTCAAACTTCTGGATTGCGTCGTCTTTCCCTATGACCGGGAATATTTGGCATCGCTGCTGCGAGATTTCAAACCGGATCTGGTCGGTGCCACAGCCGTGACCATGACCGTCGATCATGCCCTTGACGCCCTCGAAGCGGTCAAAGCACTGGATCCGTCGATCACCACGGTGATCGGCGGCCCCCACGCCACCTTCTGTGCAACGGATATTCTGCGGTCCTGCGACCAGGTGGATGGGGTGGTGTGCGGTGAGGGAGAAAAGAGCCTCGTGGCCCTGACCCAAGCCGTGGAGACCCATGCGCCTTGGGAAGAAATCGCGGGAATCGCCTTTCGTAAGGGCAGCCGGATCGTGAAGACTGCCGCAGCGCCTCTGGCAGATCTGGACGAACTGGCCCCGCCGGCCCGTCACCTGATCCCTTTGGGACGCTACCGGGCGCTGGGCATGCCGGTCAGCATGACCACCAGCCGTGGATGTCCGTTCAAGTGTATTTTCTGCGTGGGGCGTAAGATGGTGGGCGCACGGGTCCGCTATCGCGATCCCGTCCGCGTGGTGGACGAAATGGAGCGTCTGAGTGTCATGGACTTTCACCAGATCAATCTGGCCGACGACCTGTTCACGGCCAACGCAGATCACTGCCTGGCGGTATGTAACGAAATTTTAAAGCGCGGGTTGAAGGTCAAATGGACCTCCTTTGCCCGGGTGGACACGGTCTCGCGCCGGGTGCTGGAAAAAATGCGCCATGCCGGCTGCACCACGGTCAGCTTCGGCGTGGAGTCCGGCAGTCCCGAAATACTCAGGCGAATTAAAAAGGGTATCACCCTGGAGCAGGTCGTGCATGCGATGCAGCTATGCCTGGATTGCAACATCGATCCCCACGCGTCATTCATCCTGGGGCTGCCGGGTGAAACCGAGACGACCCTGGCGCAGACCTTGGCATTCGGTGAGCGTCTCAAGGACATGGGCGTCAGCCACGGCTTTCACATTCTGGCCCCCTTTCCAGGCACCGACGTCCGGGAGCGTGTCGATGAATACGATCTGCAGATCGTGTCCGACGATTGGCGGCGGTACCATGCCAATCGCGCCATTGTCCGTACGGCCGGCGTTCAGCCGGAAACCATGGACGCCGTCGTGATCGATGGTGAACGGCAGTTCGACCGGTGGCTGGGAGAAATCGCTCGAATCCGCGAAGACGGGCGAGCCACCGCCGAAGAGACCTGGCCCCTGGTCCGATTGGAGCACACGGTGGTCATCTACGATATGATGATGAAACGGCTCATCGAAGAGAAGGGCCACTGGCCGGCTGGGAAATCTGACGAAACAGATCCAAACCCCACAGAAAAACTGATTCACCGTATTTCTGGTGAACTCGATCACCCGGCTGGACGAATCCGGGCGGCCCTCGAATTTGCAGCCGGGCAGCGGTATTTGACCCGAAACGCCACGAATGGACGGGTCCGCTGGTCCTGGGTGGATTATCTGTAAGCCTTGTTAAGGAGGTGGCCATGTCAAGGGACGCAAAACCACGGGCAGCACCGTCTTGATTCCATGAATCGATTATTGCTGGATGTTTAACCGGTTTTATGTTATTGCGCCTAAGTTTATTCACGCCAGATAGAGGAATTATGGTAAGAAACAGGATACTTGTCATTGCCACCCGCAACAAGGGCAAGACCGCCGAGATCCGGGACCTGCTCAACGCCTTTCCAGTTACCATCAAAGACCTGGATGATTTCGGTCCGATCCCGGAAGTGGTGGAAGACGGGGATAGCTTTGACGAGAATGCCTACAAAAAGGCCAGCTTTACTGCCAGGATCCTGGGCTATCCGGCTCTCTCCGACGACTCGGGACTGGTGGTAGCGGCGCTGAACGGTGCACCGGGCGTCCACAGCGCCCGTTGGGCCGGCCCCGATGCCACCGATGCCGAGCGCGGAAAAAAGCTGCTGGCCGAGCTGGGAGACCAGACCAACCGGTCGGCGGCGTTTGAGTGCGTGATCTCCATCGCCGTACCCGGCGGACCGGCGCTGACCTATGAAGGCCGCTGCGAAGGCACCATCACGCATGCGCCTGCCGGCACCAACGGGTTTGGCTACGATCCGGTTTTCTTCTATCCGCCGTTGAACAAAACCTTTGCTCAACTGACCATGGCCGAAAAAAGCCGGGTCAGCCATCGGGGCAAGGCGCTGCAGGTGTTTCGGGATGAATTTGACAAGGTGATGAAATGGATCGACCGACACATGCCGGAACCGGAAATTATCGGCTGCCAGAGTAAAAGGGGTAACTTCCATGTTGAAAAAAAATGAGGGAATCGACATTGCCCAGGAGTTGGGGGGAATCCAAAACGTCGAACAGGCCCAGGCCCTGTTTGAAAAACGGCTGGACGAGGAACACCTGTCCCGCATACGGACGCTGAGCCGCCCGGAGATCCTGATCAAAATTGCCAACGCCGTCGCCATGTGCGACCCCGCCCGGGTTTTCATCAACACCGGGTCCGAGGCGGATCGTCAGTTTATCCGGCAGCTTGCCCTGAACAAGGGTGAAGAGGCGGTTCTGGCTATGGAAGGGCACACCATCCATTTCGATCTCAAAGAAGAGCAGGGCCGCATCATTGACCGGACCTTTTACATCGCCAACCCGAATGAGGAAATCAGCAGCCTGGCCAACAAGACATTGAGGGATGATGCCATAGTTGAAGTTCGGCAGAAGATGGCCGGTATCATGAGTGGTGCCACCATGGTGGTGGGGCTGTATATTCGCGGTCCCGTGGGCGCGGCAGCCTCCAATCCCGCAATCGAGATCACCAGTTCCGCCTATGTCAGCCACAGTGCCGAAATCCTCTACCGCAACGCGTTTGCGGATTTCGAACGAGAAGTCGACCGGCTGGGACACTTTTACACCAACATCCACAGCGAAGGGCTCAACCGGCCCGAGGATCTGCCCAATGCAAGGGTATTCATGGACCGGAGCCACCGCACCACCTATTCGTTTAACTGCACTTACGCAGGCAACACCCTGCTGCTGAAAAAAGGCAACCACCGCTTTTCCGTGGACAAGGCCGTCTACGAAGGCAACGGCAGAGAACTGGCCGAGCACATGTTCATCACCGGCATCCAGGGCTCCGGGGGCCGGGTGACCTGGGTAGCCGGCGCTGCGCCGTCCGGCTGCGGAAAAACCACCACCGCCATGGCCGGCGACCATTTTGTGGGCGACGATCTGGCCCAGATGTGGATCGACGACAAGGGCAGCGTGCGCTCCATCAACCCGGAATGCGGCATCTTCGGCATCGTGGAAGATGTGAACGGAGAAGGTGACCCGATGTTGATGGACCGGCTGAGAAATCCCGGTTCAGAAGTGATCTGGTCCAACGTACTTATCGATGAAAACGGCGTTCCCCATTGGACTGGCAATGGCGAAACCCTGCCTACCCGGGGCCGCAACTTCCAGGGGCCCTGGAAAAAAGGTCTGACGGATTCCGGCGGCAAGCAGGTCAACATCTCCCATCCCAACGCCCGCTGCACCATCTCTTCAACGGCCCTGGCCAACTACTCGGACCAAGCCGAAGCACCGGAGGGGGTGGAAACCCGGGTGATCACCTACAGCGGTCGGGACAGTGATACCATGCCGCCGGTCTGGGCGGCTAAAAACTCCAACCACGGCGTGGTGATCGGTGCCTGCATCGTCTCGGCAGCCACGGCCACGGAAGTGGGTGCATCCGGTGTGAAGCGTGCCCCGTGGGCCAACGCACCCTTCATTCCCGGTGCGCTGGGGGACTACATGAAGGCCCAGTTCGATTTCTTCGGCAATGCCGATATCAAAGACGGAAAACGGCCGATAATGGCGGGACTGAACTATTTTCTCACCCACGAGGCCCGTGGCGGCAGCGGCAAGAAATTGTTGGGGGAGAAAAAAGACGTCAAAGCATGGCTGGGATGGCTGGAGCGCCGTGCCCATGGCGATCTCGAGGCCATCGAAACACCCATCGGGTTCATTCCCCGCTATGAAGACCTGAAGGCGCTCTTCGAGACCCTGATCGAGAAGCCCTACCCCAAAGATCTCTATGACCGGCAGTTCTCCCTTTATGTGGACAACATCCTGGCCAGAAACGACCTTCAGACGACTGCCTACAGCAAGGAGGAAAACATTCCTCAACTGCTCTTCGACGTACTTCGGGAGCAGCGTGACGGACTGATTGCCTTGAAGACAAAATACGGCCCCATCGTGACGCCGGAGCAGTTATTGCGAGCACCCTGAGTTATCGTATCCAAGCCACGCATCTTCAATGAACCGGCAGGGCGGCAGAGAGATATTTCTGCCGCCCTTTTTGCTCAGCGCTTTGTTACGGAACCGTTAAATTGATGAATCCCATGCACCGTCAACGACTTGCATCAGCGGTGATCAATCGTCGCATGCTGGTGGCCCTGGTGATGGGTTTTAGCTGCGGGCTTCCACTGCTGCTCACCCTGTCCGTGCTTCAGGCGTGGATGACCGAGTCGGGTG
>JAGTUY010000539.1 GCA_018224455.1 Desulfosarcina sp. | reverse complement strand
GTATCGATGAGATCCACCTCGTTCTTGATGTCATCCATGATCTTCTGGACATCGGCCCCCTTGTCCAGTTCCACGGTCACCGATCCCAGGCCTTCACGGGATGAGGAGTAGGTCCGGGAAATGTTCTCGATGCCCTTGATCTTTTCCTCGATCTTGATGCAGATCCCCTCCTCCACCTCCGCCGGGCTGGCGCCGGGATAGGGCACGGAGATATTGATCATGTCCAGGGCGAACTGGGGGAACATCTCCCGGCGCATGTTCATGACCGTCAGCAGACCCGCCACGATGATGAACACCATGATCAGGTTTACCGCGACGCGGTTATCGACGGACCATTGGGCGAGTTTCTTCATAAAAGATCAGTGGTCGGATGTCTGAGGTCAGAGGTCGGAAACCGGCCAGCACCGGTAGTCAATATTGAATAAGCGGCGATTCGTGCACCCCCTGCCCGCATCTATTGATCAGTTGCAGTTTTCCAGTTTTTCATCAAGCGGTACAGCATGGCGTTGACGTGATCGTATTCATTGTACAGGCAAAGAGATTCATCCTTTTCCAAATAACCGCAATCCCGGGCAAACGAAAGCCACCCCCGGGTCTCTTCCGAGGACCCGAGGGCATCGTTGAGATGTCGAAAAAATACATTCGCATACTTTCGTTTGGCATACCCTTCACGGATATTGATGGCTACCGATCTCGACGACCGCCTGATCTGATCGGTCAGCGAATAGACCTCTTCCTTGGGAAAACCAACCGAAAGCTTGAAAATATCCATGGCCAGTGAATACGCCAACCGGTATACTTCCAGATCCTTGATTGTTTTGATGGCCATGTTAATTCCCCGCCTACTGCCCAGTCCGACCTCAGTCCTCAGTCCTCCGTCCTCAATCCTCAGTCCTCAGTCCTCGGTCCTCGGTCCTCCGTCTTCTGACCTCCGGCCTCCGTCTTCAGCCGTATGCTCATCCCCGGCACAGCCCCGGAAAGCGGGGTAGTGACCACGAGGTCCCCGTCGGAGAGGCCGTGGCTGATCAGCACGGATTTTTTGAAGCGGCGCAGGATGGTCACCGGCCGGACGCTGAGCTGGTCATCGGCGGCGATATAGACCGTGTCCCCGTCATGGACCAGGTGCCGGGGCAGTCGGTGGACATTTTCCACCTGGCGGCCCTGGATTCTCACCGTAACGAACATCCCCGGCTTCAAGCGGTCGGCAGCATGGGTTATTGAATCGCCGGGGGTGGGTTCATCCACCTCGATCACCACGGGCAGGGTGCGGGTGGTTTGATCCAGGGCGGCCTTGACCCTTGCCAGGCGGCCATGCCACAGCTTCGGTGTGGCGGTCTCCATGAACAGCACCTCCACCGGCAGTTCCTGTTCCGACCCACCGTCATCGGGGAACCAGGCCAGGTCAGCCATTGGGATTTTGACTTCGATATCAAAGGCACCGGCCCGGTAGACACGGCCCACTGATTGGCTGGCCGCCAGATGTTGGCCGACCTCCACCGCCTTTTGCGTCACCCAGGCATCGAAGGGCGTATCGATCTGGCAGCGCTCCAGATCCAGACTCGCCTGCTCCAGAGCCACCCTGGCCATCTCCAGCCGGCTCTCCAGACGAATCCGGTCGGGACCGGTGACGGCCATCTGATTTTCCAGGGCCTGCAACCGTTCCCGGCTGGTGAGATGCTGGCGGTTGGCTTTGTCCAGCACACTCTGGGAGGTCATGTTCTTGCCGGCCAGGTTCTTGAATCGATTGACCTCCGCCAGGGCCAGATCCACATCCGATCGGGCCAGTTCGAGGCTGGCGTTGAGGTTGAGAATGTCCTGTGCCAGTCGATCCAGTTCGGCCTGCGCCTGCCGGATGCCCACTTTTGCCCGCCGCACCGCCAGTTCATAGTCCCGCGGATCAATGGTCAACAGCACCTCACCGGATTTCACGAACCCGCCTTCGATGAAGGACGAATGCATGGCCACCACCTTCCCGCGCACCTCCGCCACCAGTTTCAGGGACTCCCGGGGGGCAACCGTTCCGTATGCATCGACGATCATCGGAAGGGTCTGTGAACGGGTGCGGACCACCTCCACCAACCGCCCGTCTGACGCACGAACCTGCTTTTCGGCGCGGGGCCGCAACTGCACCAGTGCGACAGCAATGACCACCGCAATCAGCAAGACGACGACAACACGAACGGTTTTAAACAGGGCCCCTTTTTTCATCGGGATTGACCTTTGTCATTTGCATGCACCCAAACCGCGCCCGGGAAATGAATCGGTGTGAATAGGGGCTGGAATTGCGTGGCAAATCCAGCCCCGGGGGTCAATTTATCGAATCGCCGGTTGGTTTTCAACGTCTTTTTCGGAGTTCCGGGAACAAGCAAGCGTTATAAAATCAATAAAGTGCTGGACATTCATACCAAACGATTATACAAGAGAATTGAAGAAAAAATTGGCCCTGGAAATCAGCAGACAGCCCAAACCATGGGGCGCAGTTTTTAGCCGGATGGTGAAAACAGGATCTTGAGGGTTGGGGGGTCTAAAAAAGTTCTGGACATTCCTGCAGCGCATTTGTATACTGAAAATCATTATCCTTACAGCAACCGCTTGCACATATGCGACTGATTTCTAAACAAACCTTCTGCGGCCGGATCATCAGTTCGGATGAAATCAATGAAATTGCCTTGATCGTTGAAATGTTTCCCAAACTCACCCGCACCGAACTGGCCAATACCATTTGTGAGCTGTTTTCTTGGAAAAGGCCCACCGGCAAACTGAAAACCGTCGAATGCCGCCAATTTCTGGAGCGCCTGGATGCCTGTGGCATCATTCGCCTGCCCGCGTGCAAAAACCAATATACCAGGCAGATAAAGTCAACTGACAACAGGACCAAGCGGACGGATAGTCAGTCAACCATCTCGACAAAATTGAGCGAGCTGTCCCCGATCGTCTTGACCCGGGTCCGAAATGACGACCAAAGGAGGCTCTGGTGTGAGTATGTGGATCGATATCATTATCTTGGATACCGCATCCCTTTCGGCGCGCACCTGCGCTATTTCATCCAGTCCAGTGTCGACCAGACCCGGTTGGGCTGCCTGCAATTCTCCAGTCCGGCGTGGCGAATGGCAGCCAGGGACGGTTGGATTGGTTGGAGCGACGACCAGCGCCGCAAAAACCTGCAAAAGATCATATCCAACAGCCGTTTTTTAATATTTCCCTGGGTCCGGGTGAAAAACCTGGCCAGTTCGGTACTTTCCCTGGCGGCCAGAACAGTGGCGCATGATTGGATCGACTGCTACGGTCTTCGTCCGGTCCTCATGGAAACCCTGGTGGATGGGAAACAATACAGCGGCACATGCTACCGGGCCGCCAATTGGGTGTTTGTGGGCGAAACCACCGGCCGGGGACGCATGGACAGGCAGAACAAGCGCAAGGGCAAGGCCGTCAAGGATATTTATCTTTATCCGTTGTCAAAAAAGTTCCGCCAGGAGCTGACGCAATCCTGAATGGCTGGCACCAAGTTACCGGAACGCATACTCATTTTAAGGCAACCGAATCAGCCGGACGGTTATCGCGCAAAAGCAAAATCGACGGACTCGAAAAAAGCCGGTTGCATTTTTTTTAACCACAACATATGGTTTCCCGTATGCGTCAGTACTTCATGCTACCAGAAGGCGTGCTTCGTGCTTCTTGAGAGAACGCCGGACGGCCTGATAAGCCTTGATGCCCTGCATGTCTCGCAGTTCCGGGAAAAGCTCGAAGATCTCGTC
>JAGTUY010000538.1 GCA_018224455.1 Desulfosarcina sp. | reverse complement strand
TCAGGATCTGCCAGTTGACGCCGGGATAGATGCGGCGCAGTTCCTCCAGGTATTCGATACGGGCGCTGCTGCCGGTCATCCAGAGCGTGTATGCCTCGAGCGCCTTCTTGTTTTGGATGTCCGGACCGCCGCGATGCCCCACCACCTGCTGTTCCACCTCCAGATAACCCGGCCCCAGCCAAAGCAGTCTGGCCGACTGGCTGCCGAAGGGAACGCCGGGGGCGATGATATCTCCCTGACCGGCTTTGAGGGCGGCAATCATATCGATTTCATCCTCAATGACTGATATGCGGAGGTCCACACCCAGATGATCGGCAAACGCCTTTGCCAATTCGTACTCAAATCCAGTGGAACCATGGGGGCCCTCATAATAGCACGCTGAATTGTTGCGTGTAATCAGCACGATTTCGCCCCTGGACAGCAGTGCCTCGAGATCATTTTGTGTCAGGGGTGAATCGCATCCTGAAATCAAGATGAGCATGGCCAGACAGCACCCAATTTTTCCCAGCTTGCCAACACGCATATTCAACACCGAAGCGATGGTTACATCGTGACGTATAGTCCGGGACGTCGAATTTATCAACCCGAACCCCGCCTTCATTCCCCCGGTCCAGCCGACAACCGGTCCCAGCATCCTTGGCAGCGACAAGCACGACAGCCCGGTTGCCTTTTTCAATTGATAATGGTATTACCCCGAAATCGATCAATCTGCTGAATTGTGGGGTATTTGCAACGTTTTCGCCCGGAGACCAACCATGATTGTCATCATCGATTTCGGATCCCAATTCAACCAGCTCATCGCCCGGCGGGTGCGTGAATGCCGCGTATACTGCCAGATCGAGCCGCCGACTGTCACCGCAGACCAGATTCGGTCCTGGGCACCCGAAGGCATTATCCTTTCCGGTGGACCATCCAGCATCTATGAAAAGAACAGCCCTCGGGTGGACGCAGGCATTTTCGACCTTGGCATTCCGGTGTTGGGCATCTGCTACGGCATGCATTTTATGGTTGACACCCTCGGTGGCAAAGTCAAGAAAGCCGACAAACGTGAATACGGCTTTGCCTCCCTGGACGCCAGGCAGCAAAAAGGGCTTTTTTCCGGCATCGGCAAAGCAACGGTCACCTGGATGAGCCACGGTGATTCCATCGACGCCCTGCCCAAAGGCTTCTCCATCAGCGCATCGACTGCCAACACCAAAGTGGCCGCAATGGCCAACATCCGTAAAAAGTTCTTCGGTGTTCAATTTCATCCTGAAGTGGCACATACCGCCAAAGGACGGAAAATGATCCACAACTTTCTTTTTGACATCTGCGGTTGCAAAGCATCGTGGACCATGAAATCCTTTGCCCGGGACAGCGTCAGCCAGATCAGGAAAACAGTCGGTGATAAAAGCGTGATTCTCGGCCTTTCCGGCGGCGTCGACTCGTCCGTAACAGCGCTTTTGATTCACCAAGCCATCGGCAAGAACCTGACTTGCATCTTCGTGGATAACGGCCTGCTGAGAAAAGACGAGGCGGACCAGCTGAAAGAAAAACTAAAACGTCACCTGAAAATAAACATCCGCTTCGTCAAGGCCGCCTCGCGTTTTGTCAAGGCCCTTTCCAACGTGTCCGATCCGGAACGCAAACGCAAGATCATCGGCAAGGAGTTCATGGATGTATTCGAGGCGGAAGCCTTGAAAATAAAAAATGCCGATTTTCTGGCCCAGGGGACGCTTTATCCGGATATCATCGAATCCCAATCGGCTTTTGGCGGCCCCACCGCGGTAATCAAATCCCACCATAATGTGGGAGGACTGCCTAAAAAAATGAAACTCAAGCTGGTGGAACCCTTAAAGTATCTGTTTAAGGATGAGGTGCGCAAACTGGGCAAAGCATTGGGGTTGGACGACGACTTGGTCTGGAGACAGCCGTTTCCCGGCCCGGGACTGGCCATCCGGGTCATCGGTGGGATCACCAAAAAGCGTCTGGATGTGCTGCGGGATGTGGATTCAGTGCTCCAGGAAGAGATTCGCGCATCCGGGTATTACCGCAAACTCTGGCAGTCCTTTGCCGTTTTGCTGCCAATCAAAAGCGTCGGTATTATGGGAGACGCCCGCACCTATGAAAACATCGTTGCCATCCGGGCAGTCACCAGCAAAGACGCCATGACTGCAGACTGGGCCAAGCTCCCCCACCGGCTGCTGGGTAAAATTTCCAACCGGATCATCAACGAAGTCCGGGGCGTCAACCGCGTCGTATACGACATCAGTTCCAAACCACCAAGCACCATCGAATGGGAATAGCCACACCATGAATCATCAAGACGATACCTCCCGGTTCACCATCCGCGGTGCGGCAGCGGATCCTGACGCCGATTATATTTCGGATGCGGATAATCTGCGTATCGAGAAGCTGAACACGCGGGTTACACTGGTGGCCGTGCTGATTCCCTGCCTGTTGGTGGTTGTTCTGGTCATCGCCTATCTGGATATAAAAAACCGGGTCATCAATACACAAACGTCTGGCTCCATGGGCGTCCAAAATCTATCCAAGGACCTGGAATCCCGTTTTTCCAACCTCTCCCTCAAACAGGCGAAGATGGAGGAACAACTCACCGAGACGTCCAAAGCACTGGAAACCGCCACCGCCGCGCTGCAGATAAACCTTAAAAAAGCCACCACCGAATTTAAACAAATTTCTGACGACAAGGCGGACCGATCAGCAGTGGCTGCCATATCCAACAAAACAGAAGCGTCCGTCGCCGCCTTGCAAAAGGACATGGCAGACCTCAACGCTGCGTTCAGCAAGTTCGACGAGGAGTTGGCCGCCCAGATTCTGCTGATGGCCGAGGGCCTGAAAAAGGATCAGGGTCGGCTTGCCGACATCGAAAAGAAAGCCCAGCGGCTTGACTTGGAAAAGCTGAGCAAGGAATCCATGGATTTGGCGCTGGGCCTCGAGCGGCTGGGTCTTCAGGAGATGGTCAAGGATCGAATTCGTGAAATTGAGAAAAAACTGGCTGCCTTTGGCAAGCAGATTGATGCATTGAACCAGCGACTGGATGCGCAGGCGCAGAAAGCATCCCCTTCATCGTCGGCAGGCGCAGCCACGGCGCCTTCACCGACACCACGCCTTCCGCTCGATCCCAATTCCGACTCCACAAATATCGTGGAACAGACGATCAATTGACCTGCCGTTTGTCAGCACAACCCCAGGCCCACCATCTTCTCCTCAATGCGCTGGATGTCCACCGGCAGGTCCACCTCGGGAGAGTCATAGGGTGTCACGACCACCCGGATGCGGTAGCCCTGCTCCATGGGCCGCAGCTGCTCGAGTTTTTCGATCTCCTCCAGGCGCCCAGGAGTGAGCTTGCGAAAGCATTCC
>JAGTUY010000537.1 GCA_018224455.1 Desulfosarcina sp. | reverse complement strand
GTTATTCGGGGCGCCGATCCATCCGGCCTTTCCGCGCTGTTCGGCTTCCTGTTTTTCGGCCTGGCCTTCATCGTTATTCGCATCGCTGGCCGGCGGCTTTCCACCCAGGCCAGCTACAAACCTGAAATCGTCAAGGTCAGGGGGCACCAATCGCCGTCGACGGACACACTGGTGCAGCCTCAAACAGAATGGTAATCGTATGGATCAGACCGTTTTCATATCCAGAAACAATACCGCCACCTTCCGTTGTCCTCAATGCGGTCATGCCAAAACAGCCGACGTGAGCCAATATGCAGAGTCTGACAAGAAAATTTCGGTCAACTGCACCTGTGCCTGCGGCCATCACTTCCGCTGCCGATTGGAAAAGCGCAAACAATACCGCAAAGGTGCCGATTTGCCGGGAAAATTCACCCTTCTGGGAAAAAACGGACCCGAGGACACCGGCCTGGCGAAGGTGGTGGATCTCTCCACCACCGGCTTGAAATTGAAAATGACCGTTCCCCGCACCTTTCCCGTCGGCGCCAAGCTGCTGGTGGAATTTCGCTTGGACGATCGCAAACGGACGCCCATGGAAAAACGTGTCATCGTCCGCAACGTCAGCGGGCTATACGTGGGTGCCTCCTTTCACCCCAACGAGCCGGACGACCCTGCCCTGGGATTCTACCTGATGCGTTGACCGTTTTTTTACATGGATGTTGACCGGCCACTTTCCAAAGACGTGAACGATCGATACCTGACAGCCGGGATGCTATCGGCTGCTTTTTTTTCGTGAAACCCGCCGTTCATTTCAATTCGTGCCCTGCCCAGAAAACTGTGATATAGGGATTTTTTCATCACTAAACCGGTCTAAGACAGGCAGCAAAAAGGAACACAACCGTGGAGACGCGCACACATCCGATTAAAAGCAGCTTTGAACGCGGGGCCGTCAAAGGGTGGCAGGGTTTTCTCTGGATGGGCAAGATCATCCTGCCGGTCTCCTTTGCCACCTTTTTGTTGGATTATTCCGGCTGGCTCGACCGGATAGACGGCTGGCTTGAGCCGCTGATGGGGACGATCCATTTGCCGGCCATGGCCGCGCTGCCATTGCTGGCCGGCCTGCTGACCGGTATCTACGGCGCCATTGCCGCCATGTCCGTGCTGCCCTTCACCGTCGACCAGATGACGCTGATGGCGGTTTTTCTGCTTATCGCCCACAGCCTTATCCAGGAAGGGCTCATCCAGCGACAGTCTGGATGCCCCGCATGGATGGCCACTGCCGTTCGGCTGGGGGCTGCCGTGCTGACCGTCTTCTTGCTGGGTTGTGTGGTGGGGCCGGAAACGGTTCAGAACGTCGCAGCGGATCCGTCGGTTTCGACCCGGCTGATGTTTTGGCCGGCTTTGCAAGGGTGGGCCGCATCCATGGCGTGGCTGAGCCTGAAGATGCTGTTTATCATTACGGCCCTGATGATATTCATGGACATGTTGAAGCGATACCGCCTTATCGACAAAGTGGCGCGGATCATCGAACCCTTTATGGGCCTGTTGGGTTTGGATCGGCAGGTGGGCGTGCTGTGGATGACCGCTGCGGTGTTCGGTATCACCTACGGCGGTGCGGTCATCGTGGCCGAGACCCGGGAGCGCCGTCTTCCTCCGGATCAACTGAAAATCCTTCACGTCTCCATCGGTATCAATCACGCCATGGTGGAAGACCCCGCGCTGTTTCTGCCCCTGGGCATTCACCCCTTCTGGCTGTGGATTCCCAGGCTGATTACCGCTGTGGCCTTCACCCAGGCATACCGGCTGTGGTTGTGGATGAAAAAAACGCCGCCAGCCCATTGCCGGCATCACCGTACCTCTTGACGGCAGCTGGGAACCGTGCATGCCGGAAACGGGATTGTACCTCGCTGATGATAAAGCCCCCTGAATGATTGAACCGTTGATCGATGGACCGTTTGGGTTGGATGATATCAGGGTATCGGCGGATGCCTTCGTTATTCAGTTTCCGAAAGTCAAGATGCAGATGAAAACAGCCATGCCTCATCGGCCGATAGGCCGGGGATCGATCAAGGATGCCGGGTGCCGCTACGCTTTCCGCTGGACTGCTGCCGTGTGGACTGTCGTCTGGCTGTGCATCGCCGGTACGGCATGGTCCGCCGATTCGCCGTTTCCCAGCCGGGCATTCCGTCCGGGTGAACGATTGACCTTCATCCTCAAATGGACCATCATCCCGGCCGGGGAGGCGGTGCTGGAAGTGCTGCCCCAGGAGCACATGGCAGGGGTCGATGCCCATCACTTCGTCCTGACGGCCCGGTCCAATGCCTTTGTGGACGCCTTCTACATGGTTCGGGACCGCATCGACGCATGGGCGGACAGTGGCATGCGTCAGTCGCTCTTGTACCGAAAAAAACAGCATGAAGGCAGCACCCGTCGAGACATCACCGTCTCTTTCGACTGGGAGGAGATGACCGCCCAATATACCAACCCCGGCGAGGTCCGGGAACCGATACCCATTGTTGCCGGTACATTTGATCCCCTGTCCATTTTTTATTGGTCCCGGTCGGCGAACCTGGTCGTGGGTGGCCGCATACAGCGATCGGTCACCGACGGGAAAAAGCATGTCATGGGGGTGGCAGATGTGGTTCGACGGGAAACCGTGACGGTGCCAGCGGGTACATTCGACGCCTTTCTCATCGAACCGGACCTGGCTCATGTGGGCGGTGTCTTCGAGAAGAGCCCGGACGCGAAAATTCAGCTCTGGGTGTCAGCGGACTACCGGCGCCTGCCGGTTAAATTGAAAAGCAAAGTGATCGTGGGCAGCTTTTCCGGTGAACTGGTCAGCGTTACGGGAAGCGGTCCGCCGCCTTCGGGGAATCAGTCAGGAGAATGACATGGACGACGATATGGACAGCGGCGGTCTTGATATCGGCCGCTGTGCGCACCGCGGCATGCCTCAGTACACCTGTTGCATGACCGCTCCTTTACCGTAAACGCATACCGGCCGACATCATGGACTTTTGATCGGCCAATGTCTGGGGTGCTATCGCCCCGCAACCCATCAAGGAGAAATCGATGACCCTTATTCAACCCAAGACACATTTTGCCGCGGTTGCCGCCATGATGGCGATCCTCCTGTTTGCTCCGGCAACGATTGTCGCCGCGGAAGCACCTGCTGGGCAGATTGCCCGGGTTAATGATACCGTCTTGCTGCGTCAGGACCTGGACCGTGAGATGAAGCTGGTTTCCCTGAAGCTGGCCCGCGAGGGAAGGCCAGTGGAATCCGCGCAACTGGAGCGGTACGAGGGGGAGATCCGCGATACCCTGATCAACCGGACCCTGCTGCTTCAGCAGGCCCAATCGGCGGGGATTGATGTCAAAGACACAACCGTGGCAAAAGCGCTGGATGAATTCAAGGCAGCATTCAAGGATGAGAAGGATTACCAGAATGCCCTGACGGAAATGGGATTCTCCGAGGAGATGCTGAAGAACCAGATTAAACATGGGCTGACCATTAAAACGCTCATCGACAAAGAGGTGCTCCAGAAGATATCCGTATCCGACCAGCAAGTCCATGCATATTATGACGACAATCCAAGCCTGTTCCGCAAGCCGGAGCAGGTCAAAGCCTCCCATATTCTGGTTCAGGTGCCGGCAGAAGCCGCTGAGGTCCAACAGGCAGAAGCCCTGGCCGCCATCCAGGCGCTGAAGCTGCGTATCGACAATGGTGAGAACTTTGCCGCCCTGGCCCAGGAGAACTCGGACTGCCCCAGCAAGACCAAGGGGGGCGACCTTGGTTTTTTTAGCAGGGAGCAGATGGTTGCGCCCTTTTCCGAAGCCGCCTTCGCCCTTCAGCCCGGCCAGACGAGTGATGTGGTGCAGACCCGTTTCGGATACCACCTGATCCGGGTGACCGAGCGCCAGGCCGAGCAGACCATGGCGTTCAACGATGTAAAGGATGCCATTTCCGCCCGTCTCCGCCAGGAACAGGAAGGGAAAAAGATCGACGCCTACCTCGAAAAAATGAAGGAACATGCGGATATTAAACGATTTCCACTTTAGTTTTTTTCTTGACAATGAGTATTCCATTGGCTAAAGATTTTTTCTGGATGATAATTTGGCTAATGCAAGCCCTGATCTGACATCTTCTGAGCGGCAATCTTCCATGTGCCGGAGTATCGTCTGCAAAGGCAAAGGGACATTTTGGAGGGGAACTATTGAGAAGAGGAGGTCGGTGCTTTGGCGAACGGAATTGTTAAATGGTTCAATGACAAAAAGGGGTATGGCTTCATCAATGAAAACGAAGGTCGGGACGTCTTTGTGCACTTTTCCGCTATCGACATGACGGGATTCAAGACGCTGTCCGAGGGGGACACGGTTATTTTCGAGGTAGAGGAGAGTGACCGCGGACCTGAAGCCAAGAATGTAAAAAGAGCAACCTGATAAAATTGCATTGATTCACAACCGGGGCATTCCGCCAAAAATGGCGGGGTGCCCCGGTTGGTTGCAGCACCCTGCCTTTTCCACCGTCCTGCAGGTATTCAATTATCAATTCGCTCCCGGATGCCGGGATCCCGAAAATTAATGAGCCCTCTCCAAGAAACCCGTGTAACACCCATATTTTGCACGTTTTAATACAATAAATAAAAAATACTTAAAAAAAACAATTATTTAGATTGATTTATGTTCTGATAAAGGGTATGGTGCAAGTCAAACCATGCAGACGAAATTTCAAAATTCTCAAACAAAGCGACTGCGTACCTCCTGATTTAACGCAAGTGGAAAAAATCCCTGCCGC
>JAGTUY010000536.1 GCA_018224455.1 Desulfosarcina sp. | reverse complement strand
GGCCGCCGCGGCACGGGATGCCGCACCACCGATGTGGAAGGTCCGCATGGTGAGCTGAGTTCCCGGCTCGCCGATCGACTGGGCGGCCAGGATACCCACCGCCTGTCCCATCTCGACCGTTCTGCCATGGGCCAGATCCCGGCCATAGCACTTGGCGCAGACCCCATGCTTGGTGCGGCAAGTCAACACGGATCGAATCAACACCGTGGCGACGCCTGCATTTTCTATGGCCTGGGCATCGTTTTCATTGATTTCCTTTCCCGCACGGACAATCACATCATCGGTAAACGGGTCCAGTATATCTTTGACGGTGGTTCGCCCCAGAATACGCTCGCTGAGGCGCTGAATCACCTCACCGCCTTCGAGCAGCGGTTCCACCGCCACACCCAGCATGGTGCCGCAGTCGTTCTCGATGACTGCACAGTCCTGGGCCACATCCGCCAGACGGCGGGTCAGGTATCCCGAGTTAGCGGTCTTCAACGCGGTATCGGCAAGACCTTTCCGGGCACCGTGGGTGGATATAAAATACTGGAGTACGGAAAGCCCCTCCCGGAAGTTGGCCTGAATGGGCGTTTCGATGATTTCACCGGAAGGTTTGGCCATCAATCCGCGCATGCCGGCAAGCTGACGCATCTGGTCCTTGCTGCCCCGGGCGCCGGAGTCGGCCATCATATATATGGGATTGAAACTTTCCGCCAGCAGGGGTTTCCCGGACCCGTCCAGTCTGGGGTTGCCCTCCCGGTCGATAATGGCCTCCACCTTCATGGCGTCCATCATCTCATTGGCCACGTCATCGGTGGCCTTGGCCCAGATGTCCACCACCTTGTTGTATTTTTCACCCTGGGTGATGAGGCCTTCCGTGTACTGGCGTCCGATTTCGACCACCTGCATATCCGCCCGATTGAGGATCTCCCCTTTTTTCTCAGGGATGATCATGGCATCAATAGAAATGGAAAGCCCGCCTTTGGTGGAATACTTGTAACCCGTGTCCTTCAACCGGTCCGCCAGGATGACCGTGGCCTTGGCGCCCAGATTCCGGTACACGTAATCGACCAGTCCGCGAAGCGCGCCCTTGTCCATGACCTTGTTGATAATATCAAAGGGAATTTCGGGGCGTCGCACCATCACCTGAAACAGGTGGAATCCCGAATCGGTTGAGATGACGGCGGAGATGCCGTTTTCGGGCAGGAGAAACAGCGCATCCGCGTCATCGGAAGCTGCACCGAATACCCGGATGAGCTCATCTTTCTTGAGGAGCCCGAGTTCACCATTGTTCTCTTTGTCGGGGCTTTCGGAATGGGCGGCCACGAGATCGATGAATGCTTCACCGGCCAGCGCCTTTTTCACAACCTTGGCCATGGTTTTCTCATCACTGACCATGATGTGTCGCAACCGGGCCACTATTTCTTTCGGCATGATCTCCCAAAGGAGAATCCGGCCGACAGTGGTTTCCACCCGGTTGCCACCGATGCGAACGGTAATGTTGGCGTGCAGTTCGACAGCCCGGTCGTCGTAGGCGACCCGCACTTCTCCCGGGTTGGAAAAAATCTTTCCCTCCCCTTTGCACCCATCTTTTTCGCGGGTCATGTAGTAAAGGCCCAAAACGATGTCCTGGCTGGGGACGATGATGGGACTGCCATTGGCCGGGGAAAGAATATTGTTGCTTGAAAGCATCAGCACCCGTGCCTCGATCTGAGACTCTACGGAAAGGGGCACGTGGACAGCCATCTGATCGCCGTCGAAATCGGCATTGAATGCCGTGCAGACCAGTGGATGAAGCTGTATGGCCTTGCCTTCGATCAAGATGGGTTCAAAGGCCTGAATACCCAGACGATGCAGGGTCGGCGCACGGTTGAGCATCACCGGGTATTCCTTGACGACTTCGTCCAGGGTATCCCAGACTTCCGGGACTTCTCGCTCAACCATTTTTTTGGCGCTTTTCACAGTCGAGACCAGGCCTTTTTGCTCCAGTCGGTAGTAAACAAAAGGCTTGAACAGTTCGAGTGCCATCTTTTTGGGGAGTCCGCACTGGTGAAGCCGCAGGTTGGGGCCAACGGTGATCACCGTACGGCCGGAGTAGTCCACCCGTTTCCCGAGAAGATTCTGGCGAAATCGGCCCTGCTTACCTTTCAGGGTGTCACTCAAGGATTTGAGCGGTCGTTTGTTGGTACCGGTGATCACCCGGCCGTGACGGCCGTTGTCAAAGAGCACGTCCACCGATTCCTGAAGCATTCGTTTTTCATTGCGGACAATGATCTCCGGCGCCTTGAGATCCATGAGCCGTTTGAGCCGGTTGTTGCGGTTGATGACCCGGCGGTAGAGGTCGTTCAGGTCGGAGGTGGCGAACCGCCCACCTTCAAGCGGGACTAATGGTCTGAGGTCGGGAGGCAGCACGGGGATCACGTCCATAATCATCCAAACGGGTTCCAACCCCGATCGCATGAACGCGTCCACGATCTTCAGCCGCTTGGACAGCTTCTGCCGTTTGGCCACGGAATTGGTGGCCCGGATATCTTTTCTGAGTTCCTGGTAGAGTTCGTCAAGCTCGATGTTCTCCAGCATGGCCTTGACCGCCTCCGCACCGATTCCCGCATCGAATTTTCCAAAGCCGTATGCCTCGATGGCCTCCTGGTATTTGTCGTCAGACAACAACTGACCGCGAGTCAGGGCCGTGTCTTTTGGATCAATGACGATATATGAATCGAAATAGAGCACCTTCTCCATGTTCTTGAGCGTGATGTCGAGAAGGTTGCCGATCTTGCTCGGCAGGCTCTTGAGAAACCAGATGTGGGAGACCGGCGTGGCCAATTCAATGTGCCCCATGCGCTCACGGCGCACCTTCGACTGGATCACTTCAACGCCGCACTTTTCGCAGATCACACCCCGGTGTTTCATGCGTTTGTATTTGCCGCAGTTACATTCGTAATCCTTGGTGGGCCCGAAAATTTTGGCACAGAACAGTCCGTCACGCTCGGGCTTGAACGTCCGGTAGTTTATCGTTTCCGGCTTTTTGATCTCGCCATGGGACCATTGCCGAATCTGGTCCGAGGAGGCCAGAGAAACCTTGACGCCGGTATAACGACGGGGATCTGTCGGTTTAGAAAAAAAGTCATACAGGGTTTCCATATATATTTCCTTTAATGGCATTAAGGATAATCAAAGGGGGTGGCACGCAATGACGCCGGATTCACCCGATTAGTCCTCCAGCAGGGTCACATCCAGACCCAGGCTCTGGAGCTCTTTGGTGAGCACCTTGAACGATTCGGGTATGCCGGGTTCCAGGACGTTCTGTCCCTTGACGATCTTTTCGTACATCCGGGTACGGCCGGCCATGTCATCCGACTTGACCGTCAAGAATTCCTGCAGCGCGTGGGCGGCCCCGTATGCCTCCATGGCCCAGACTTCCATCTCCCCCAGCCGCTGACCACCAAATTGGGCCTTGCCGCCAAGGGGCTGCTGCGTCACCAGGCTGTAGGGCCCGATGGATCTGGCGTGAATTTTGTCATCGACCAGATGGTGGAGTTTGAGCATGTACATGGTGCCGACGGTGATCTTTTCCTTGAAAGCCTCACCGGTATGGCCGTCATAGAGGGTCGTCTGGCCGGTCGGACTCATGCCGGCCTCGACCAGCAGGCGCTTGATTTCATCCTCCTTGGCACCGTCGAATACCGGCGTCGCCATATGAACACCGTTGCGGTAAAAAGCGGCCAGGTCTTTGACACCCTTGTCGCTCATCTTTTTCAGGTTGCCGGCCGCCGAATCAAAGATACGGGTCAGTTTTTTACGAAGATCTTGAACCTTGTTCTCTTCAAACAGCGTATTAAGCTGATTACCGAGCCCCTTTGCCGCCAGCCCCAGGTGAATTTCAAGAATCTGACCGACGTTCATTCGTGACGGGACGCCAAGCGGATTGAGCACCATATCGACCGGTCTGCCATCCGAGAAGTATGGCATATCTTCGATGGGAAGGATTCTGGACACCACGCCCTTGTTACCATGGCGCCCGGCCATTTTGTCACCGACGGAAAGCTTACGTTTCATGGCGACGTAAACCTTGACCATTTTAATTACGCCCGGCGGCAGCTCATCACCCTTTTCATAGCGCCCCCGCCGGCCTTCAAACTCATCCTGACAACGGGCCACCTGCGAACGGTACACATCCAACACCTGGTGAACCTTTTCGGTGAGCACCGGATCGTCAAAAAGCAAGCCTTCCAGTTCGGCAGCGGGAACGTGAACCAAGCTTCCAGACTCAATGGGAGTATTTTTGGCCAGATAGACCTTCTTCCCCTTCTTAATTGGCGCTGAGCATTTCTGCCCATTCAGCAGCGTTTCCAACTGGGAGCGAACGCTTTGGCCGATAATTTTGATTTCGTCGTCTTTGTTCTTCTCCATTGCCGCCATCTCGGTGGCTTCTATCGCCAGGGAGCGTTCATCCTTTTCGACCCCACGCCGGGAGAATATTTTTGCATCGATCACGATGCCTTCCACACCCGGTGGAACCCGCAGGGAGGTGTCTTTGACATCGCCGGCCTTTTCGCCAAATATGGCCCGAAGCAACTTTTCCTCCGGCGACAGCTGCGTCTCGCCTTTGGGCGTAATCTTTCCGACCAGAATATCACCCTGCTTGACCTCGGCACCCAAGCGGATAATCCCGCTGTCGTCAAGGTTTCTCAATGCCTCTTCACCCACATTGGGGATGTCACGCGTAACTTCTTCCTTGCCGAGCTTGGTGTCCCGGGCCACGACCTCGAACTCTTCAATATGCACCGACGTGTAGACGCCGTCTCTCACCAACCGTTCACTGACGAGAATGGAGTCCTCGAAGTTGTACCCCCCCCATGGCATGAAGGCCACAGTGACGTTTTTCCCCAAGGCGAGTTCCCCCTGCTCGGTGGCAGGGCCGTCGGCGATGATCTCGCCGGCGCGAACAAACTGACCTATCTCTACGATGGGTCGCTGATTGAAACAGGTATTCTGGTTGGAGCGGACGAATTTGAGCAGGTTATGGATGGTCACCTGCTTGTCGGCACCGGCCTCGGATGAGTCGTGCTTCAAAACGATCCGCGACGCGTCCACATCTACCACTTCACCATCTCGGCCGGCCACGACCGTAACGCCGGAGTCCTTGGCCACCACCCCTTCGATCCCGGTTCCCACCAGCGGTGCCTCCGCCTTGATCAAGGGAACCGCCTGGCGCTGCATGTTGGAGCCCATCAGCGCGCGGTTGGCATCGTCATTTTCGAGGAAGGGAATCAGTGAAGCAGAGACGCTCACCAGCTGATTGGGTGAGATGTCCATCAGCTCGATCTTCTCCCGTTCGACCATCATAAATTCGCCGGCAACCCGGGAAGTGACCGTCGGGTTGATGTACTGGGAAGCCTCATCGATGGGCGCATTGGCCTGGGCGATGGGATGGTCCTTTTCTTCGAAAGCGCTCAAGAATTTGACATCCCGGGATACCGTGGCATTTTCAACCACGCGGTACGGCGTCTCGATAAAACCAAAATCATTCACCTTGGCATAGGTGCTCAAAGAGACGATGAGCCCGATGTTGGGACCTTCAGGGGTCTCGATTGGGCAGATGCGCCCGTAGTGCGATGGATGAACGTCACGGACCTCAAAACCGGCTCGTTCCCGCGTCAAGCCCCCCGGTCCCAATGCACTGAGTCGCCGCTTGTGGGTGGTCTCCGACAAGGGATTGGTTTTGTCCATGAACTGGCTGAGCTGGCTGGTGCCGAAAAACTCCTTGACGACTGCTGAAACGGGTTTCGGGTTTACCAGGTCGTGCGGCATCAGTGCATCAACTTCCTGCAGACTCATCCGCTCTTTGATGGCCCGTTCCATGCGGACCAGACCGATGCGGTATTGGTTCTCAAGCAGCTCTCCAACGGCACGAACCCGTCGGTTTCCGAGATGGTCGATATCATCCACCACACCCTGGGTATCGCGAAGTTCGACCAAGGTATTGGCCGTCAGCAGGATATCCTCTTTCCGGAGGGTTCGGACGCTCACCGGCGTCTCGATTCCCAAGCGCAGATTAATCTTGAGACGCCCGACGCCGGACAGGTCATAGTAAGCGGACTTGAAGAAGAGGTGGTCGAGAAAATCCTGAGCCACTTCCGGTGTCGCAGGGTTTCCGGGTCGCAGCAGGCGGTATATTTCGATCAGCGCTTCTTCCTTGGTGTTTACCTTGTCCAGCAGCAGGGTTTTTCTGATGGAATCACTGCTGGATGCACCGTCGATAAACAGCACTTCGAATTCTTTGACACCCGTATCTTCGAACTGCTTCAACATGGTTTCGTCCACCACGTCATTGGCGTGCGCCATCACCTCCCCGGTTTCCGGGTTGGCCACAGAAAAGGCAATGGCCTTGTCAAGCAAATCTTCCCTTTCAAAGGGAATCCGCAAGAAGTTGCTGGTGGTCATCTGCTTGAGGGCGCGCTGGGTAAAGATACGCCCTCTCTTGACAAGCACCTCCCCGGTTTCTGGGTCGATGACATCTTTGCCGGCCCGTGTTCCTTTCAAGAGTTCAGGAGCAAACCCGCGGTAGTACTCCTTGTCGTCAAAAATAATCTTTTCGGTGTTGTAGAAGTAGCTCAACAGATCTTCAGTGGAGTAGCCGAAGGCCTTAAACAGCACGGTAACGGGAAATTTCCGGCGGCGATCGATTCGGATGTATACAATGTCCTTGGGGTCGATTTCCAGATCGATCCAGGATCCGCGTACGGGAATAATCCGAGAGCTGTATATGATTTTCCCGCTGGAGTGGCTTTTGCCCTTGTCATGGTCAAAGAAAACGCCCGATGACCGATGCAATTGGCTGACCACGACTCGCTCCGTTCCATTGATGATGAATGTCCCCTTGGCAGTCATCAGTGGAATGGTTCCGAAGTAGATCTCCTGTTCCTTGATGTCTCTGATGTTGGATACACCGGTATCTTTATCCGTGTCATACACCACCAGCCGGACCGTTATCCGAACCGGCAGCTCATAGGTCATGCCACGGTGGACACACTCTTCCTCGCTATGCTTGATTTCAGCAAATCGATAAGACACAAACTCCAGAGAAGCACTGCCCGTGAAATCCTTGATCGGAAATACGGACTTGAAAACCGCCTGCAAACCGATGTCTTCCCGTTTTTCGGGAGGGACGTTCATTTGGAGAAATCGCTGGTATGAATCCCGCTGCATACCGATTAAATCTGGGATTTCAACGATTTTTTTAATTTTGCCAAAGCTTCTTCGTATTCTCTTGTTCGCCGTAGGTCTATTCGACATGGCAACTCCAATAGATGATTTAGGAATGAGAAAATGGGATCAAAGGATGATTCACCTTTGTACCCCATTTTCACATTCAATGCTTTTTATAATGAAAAAAGAATATTATGGACACTAATAACGGCTGTCGCCAGTCGTGGTTTACTTGAGTTCCACCTGCGCACCCGCTTCTTCAAGCTGCGCTTTAATCTTTTCGGCCTCTTCTTTTGGAATGGCCTCTTTGACCGCCTTGGTTGCTTCGTCCACCAGCGCTTTGGCTTCCTTGAGACCCAGGCCGGTAATGGCGCGAACCTCTTTGATGACGGCGATCTTCTTGTCGCCGGCAGCGATCAGCATGACGTCAAATTCGTTCTTTTCCTCGGCTGCATCCGCACCCGCACCATCGCCCGCAGGACCGGCGGCCATCATGGCAACCGGCGCAGCTGCGGAGACGCCGAATTTGTCTTCCATCTCCTTGACCATTTCGGAGAGCTCAAGAACGGACATGTTTGCTATAAACTCGATAACATCTGCTTTGGTAATATCAGCCATTGGTAATTTTTCCTCCAGGTTTAGTAATTTTACGATCGTGCGATTTCGTTTGTTTAACGGGCCAATCAGGCGATGGCTTCCTTCTGGTCCTTGATTGCCTGAAGCACGTTCAGCATTCGTCTCGGTACGTCACTCAAAGCGGTAACGAGTGACGTCGGTACGGCGTTCATGGTCGAGAGCAGCTGAGCCAACAGGACCTCCCTGGACGGCAGCGAGGACAGCGCCTTGATTCCTTCAGAATCAACGACCTTGCCGTTGAGCACGCCCACCTTGATTTCAAAGTTCTTATTTTCCTTTACGAAAGCAGTAAGCACTTTTGCCGGTGCAACGGGGTCGCCATAAGTCAAGGCGATGGCGCTTGGCCCCTTGAACTGATCCTTGATCAGGGTGACGTCATTGCCTTCCGAAGCACGCACGAGAAGCGAGTTTTTAGCCACCTGATATTCGGCATTGGCCTCTCTGAGCTTTCTCCTCAACATGTTCATCGCTGAGACGTCGAGCCCCTTGTAGTCAGTCAGAATAACGATTGTCGACTTTTTTAGGCGCCCTTGAAGGTCGTCAATGATTCTCTTTTTTTCGTTAATATCCAATGCTTGATTACACCCCCTTCCTTAATCTGCAAAAACCGGAGGACACATGATGGCGTTGATTTCTGAGAGGCGCTTCCATAACATCAGGGCTGGTAAAGATGACGTTATCGGATTGCCTCGTGAAACGCTTCAACTCCGTCTCGGCAGGCCGGTATAAACCGATTATACACGCAGTCCCTTTTTTTAACGGGCCTTTGTGAACCTACAGTCTTTGACAGCGTGATTAGACAGGCAATTTCATGCCTGCCGCTACAAAAATGGTTCACCAACCATAATACCAGGAGGCCGATGGCGCTCCTATTTTCCCAAATCCTTCACCAGTGCTGTATCGATTTTGATTCCGGGCCCCATCGTCGTGGACACGGCAATCCCTTTCAGGTAGGTTCCTTTGCTGGAAGATGGTTTCAGCTTTATGATTGTCTCGAGAAATGCGGAGATATTCTCTATCAGCTTTTGTGAACCGAAAGATACTTTTCCCATCGGTGCATGAACGATGCCCGCTTTCTCAACCCGGAATTCAATCTTACCGGCTTTGAGTTCCTGGACCGTTTTACCCACATCAAAAGTAACCGTTCCGGTTTTTGCGTTGGGCATCAAGCCTCTGGGGCCAAGGAGCCGACCAATCTTACCGACGGTGCCCATCATGTCAGGTGTGGCGATGGCTTTGTCGAATCCGAACCAGCCTTCTTTGATTTTTTCTACCAGGTCTTCGTTACCGACGAACTCGGCACCTGCATCTCTGGCCTCCATCTCCTTTTCACCCTTGGCGAAGACAAGCACTTTGACTTCTTTTCCAAGGCCATTGGGCAGGACGACGGTTCCGCGAACCATCTGGTCGGCATGTCTGGGATCGACGCCGAGGCGCACGGCCACATCGATGGTTTCATCAAACTTTGCGTAGGAGGAGGAGATGGCAGCATCAACCGCTTCGGTGAAATCGTAACGTTTGATAGACTCGATCTTGCTTGATGATTCCTTATATTTCTTACCACGCTTAGGCATTTTAACTATCGCTCCTTGAATTTTTTAGCTCGGCGTTTCCGTCTGACTGCGATCTCGTCGTTGCAGAATCGCCGCTAAGGACTTACCCGGAAAGCTAATTGACATCAATCCCCATGCTTCTTGCGGTACCGCTGATGATTTTGCAGGCAGCAGCCAGATCGTTTGCGTTAAGATCTTCCATTTTAATTTTTGCGATTTCCTCGACCTGAGCCATGGTTACCTTACCCACCCGGTCACGCTTGGGGTCGCCGGCCCCTTTGGCGACTTTGGCCGCCTTTTTCAGCAACACGGCAGCCGGCGGTGTTTTGGTAATGAAGGTAAATGAGCGGTCCTGGAATACGGTAATAACCACAGGAATGATCATACCGGCATCGTTGGCGGTCCTTGCATTAAAAGCCTTGCAGAAATCCATAATATTGACGCCGTGCTGCCCGAGCGCCGGACCGATGGGAGGAGAAGGATTTGCCTTGCCGGCTTCAACCTGAAGTTTTATCTGAGCCATTACCTTTTTAGCCATTTTTCGATCGATTCCCTTGAGATGATATTTCTATTGATTGGTAAAAAATGTCGCGATGAAACCACCGCCGGGGCGATTACATTTTCGTGACCTGGACAAAATCCAGTTCAACCGGTGTTGACCGGCCGAATATACTCACCAACACCTTGATCTTCCCTTTTTCTGGGCTGACCTCTTCCACCGTTCCGTTGAAATTGGTAAAAGGGCCGTCAACTACACGAATTTCGTCGCCGGTTTCGAAGAAGTATTTGGGTTGCGGTTGGTTCTTGCCCGCCTCCATCCGGTTGAGTATGGTATCCGCCTCTTCCTGTGAAATTGGCGTCGGTTTTTCCCGTCCGCCCAAAAACCCGGTAACCTTGGGCGTATTGTTCACGATATGCCAGGTTTCATCATCAAGCTCCATCCTGACGAGCAGGTAACCGGGATAAAACTTTCTCGCCGAGGTCCTCCGTTTGCCTTTAACCAGCTCGACGACTTCCTCCGTGGGAACGAGGACCTTGTCAAACTTATCGGGATTGAGCGACGAGGCTATTTTTTCTTCGAGGGAAGCTTTCACTTTATTCTCGAATCCCGAATAGACATGAACAATATACCATTTTTTTGACACTATAAATGCTCCTGCGTCATTGCAACACCGCTCGGATCAGGCCGGAAAGCCCCGCATCAGCGAGTCCTAGAAAAAGTGAAATGATCGTCACGATCACAAGCACCACCACCGTAGAGCCCATGGTCTGTTTGCGCGACGGCCAGGTAACTTTTTTAAGCTCTACCTTCACTTCTCTGAGAAACTGAATCCCCTTGTCTATGAAATTCTTTTCCTTAACAGCCGCGGGTTTGCTGACCGGCGTATAGGTCTTTTTTACCGCCGACTGCGCGGCTCCCTTTACCGCGGGGGAATTCAGGTTTTGTCCGACTTCATCAGCAGGCCGCTCTTTTTTAATCTTTTTGCCTGGGTCTTTTTTTCGAAGTAATCGTCCCATCATACCCCGTTACGATCAACGGCAGACATCTGTTGGCCGTTTCAGCCTTCAGCTATCGGTGCCATTGCAAATTACACCTGAAAATGTGGCAGGCCAGGAGGGATTCGAACCCCCAACACCCGGATTTGGAGTCCGATGCTCTACCAATTAGAGCTACTGGCCTGCATAAAATCCTCAACGCCTGATTGACGGATTACTTGGTTTCTTTGTGCGGCGTATGCTTCTTGCAAAATCGACAATATTTGCTGAACTCCAACTTATCAGGCGTTGTACGTTTGTTTTTGGTCGTTGTATAGTTTCTTCGCTTACACTCCGTGCAGGCCAGTGTTATAATGATTCTCACTTGAAGGCACTCCTTGGGATACTATTCAATTATCTCGCTGACGACACCGGCACCCACCGTCCGGCCGCCTTCACGAATGGCGAACCGAAGCTCCTTCTCCATGGCGATCGGCGTGATCAGTTCGGCCGTGATCGCTACGTTGTCGCCCGGCATCACCATCTCCACACCTTCCGGCAGATTCAGTATCCCGGTCACGTCAGTCGTGCGGAAATAAAACTGCGGTCGGTAACCGTTGAAAAACGGCGTGTGCCGGCCGCCCTCTTCCTTGCTCAGAATATACGCCTCGGCCTTGAACTTCGTGTGCGGCGTGATCGATCCCGGGGCCGATACCACCTGCCCGCGCTCCACTTCGTCGCGCTTGGTCCCTCGAAGCAAAACACCAATGTTGTCGCCCGCCTGACCTTCGTCAAGCAGCTTGCGGAACATCTCCACACCCGTGCACACCGTCTTCGTGGTGTCGCGGATCCCCACGATCTCCACCGTGTCGCCCACGTGCACGATCCCGCGCTCCACACGCCCCGTCACAACCGTCCCGCGACCGGAGATGCTGAAGACATCCTCGATGGGCATCAAAAACGGCTTGTCCACATCGCGCTCAGGTTCCGGAATATAGCTGTCGACGGCGTCAAGAAGCTCAAAAATGCACTTGGCTTCGGGGGCATCCACATCGTCGCACTCAAGCGCTTTCAAGGCGCTGCCGCGGATGATCGGCGTGTCGTCCCCGGGAAACTCGTATTTGTCCAGAAGCTCCCGCAGTTCCAGCTCCACCAGCTCGATCAGCTCCTCGTCATCCACCATGTCACATTTGTTCAAAAACACCAGAATGCGCGGAACACCCACCTGGCGCGCCAGCAGAATGTGCTCGCGCGTCTGGGGCATCGGGCCGTCATCGGCACCCACCACCAAAATCGCACCGTCCATCTGCGCAGCGCCGGTGATCATGTTCTTGATGTAGTCCGCATGGCCCGGGCAGTCCACATGGGCATAATGGCGAGTGGCCGTCTGGTATTCAACATGCGCCGTGGCAATGGTGATCCCACGCTCTTTTTCTTCCGGCGCCTTGTCGATCTGATCAAAAGGAACAAAATCGGCCAACCCTTTCAATCCACTCATCTTCGTGATCGCCGCCGTCAGGGTCGTCTTGCCATGGTCAATATGCCCGATCGTCCCTACGTTTACATGCGGCTTCGTCCTCTCAAATTTTTGCTTCGCCATCTCCGGGTCCTCCTGTTAGCGGGGACTGTCACCCCAACAAGGCAAAAGGCTTTGATCGTCAGGCAATTGGTAGGCCTGTACGGCGCTCAAAACCTAGTGCAGATAATATATAGTGGAAGTGGATCGTTACCAGCGGAAGTGGGCAAACGCCTTGTTGGCATCTGCCATCTTGTGCGTATCCTCTCGCTTCTTCACGGAAGCACCGCGCCCGTTGGCGGCATCCATCAACTCCCCGGCCAGCTTCGCGCCAAAGCCTTTTTCACCGCGCCCCCGTGCATAACTGATGACCCATCGAAGCCCCAGAGCCGTTCGCCTGGACGGGCGGACCTCAGTAGGCACCTGATATGTAGAACCACCCACGCGTCGGGATTTGACTTCAATATGCGGTTTCACATTCTCCAGCGCCTTCTCAAAAATCTTCAGCGGGTCTTCATTGGTTTTTTCACTGATGATGTCAAAGGCCCCATACAGCAGTGATTCGGCAATACTTTTCTTCCCGTCGCGCATGAGCGAGGCAATAAACTTGGATACCAGTTTGCTGTTGTGTTTGGCATCCGGAATGATCACTCGTTCGGGAACTTCTCTTCTTCTCGGCATAGCTCACACCATTTTCATTAAAAATCGACGACTATCGGTCAGCTTGTTTACGATAAGGCTATTTCGGTCTCTTGGCACCGTATTTTGAGCGCCCCTGCCGCCGCCCATCCACGCCCAGGGTATCCAACGTTCCACGAACGATATGATACCGAACACCAGGCAAGTCCTTGACACGACCCCCCCGGACCAGCACCACGGAGTGCTCCTGAAGGTTATGCCCGATTCCAGGAATATAGGCCGTCACTTCCACACCGGTGGTTAAACGGACCCTGGCTACTTTGCGCAGGGCCGAGTTCGGTTTTTTGGGTGTTGAGGTATAAACACGGGTGCACACCCCTCGTTTTTGAGGTGCCCCTTTCAGTGCCGGTGTATTGGTCTTTTTTTCAACCCGTTTCCGACCCTTACGCACTAGCTGGTTGATTGTTGGCATTTTAACCCCTTCAACTGATCATTGACATCAAAATTCTTCGCGCACAGAAACTGGCCTTGTATAGTTTAAGCCTTCTGTTGTCAAGATAATTTTTTACCGTTTCTCCTGCGAACCATCAGTCGGAACCACTTGCCACCACAGAGAGATCTCGGTATTCAGCCACACCGGTTCCGGCGGGAACGATTCGCCCCATGATTACGTTTTCCTTGAGGCCTCGCAGGGAATCTTCGGCTCCGGCAATGCTGGCATCGGTCAACACCTTGGTGGTCTCCTGAAAGGACGCCGCCGAAATAAAACTGTCCGTGCTCAACGACGCCTTGGTAATTCCGAGGATCAGCGGCTCGGCAATGGCCGGCTTTCCGCCCTTGGCGATGATGGCTTCATTGGCCTCTTCAAAATTGATTTTGTCCACCTGCTCTTCGAGGATAAAATCCGTGTCTCCGACGTCCACCACCTTTACCCGGCGCATCATCTGACGAACGATCACCTCGATGTGTTTGTCGTTGATGCGAACACCCTGGAGCCGGTAAACCTCCTGGACTTCATCCACCAGGTACTTTGCCAGCGCCACTTCCCCTTTGATCTTGAGGATATCCTGGGGGTTGGCCGCGCCGCCGATGAGCGGTTCGCCGGCCCGGACGTAATCCCCTTCGTAAACATTGATGTGCTTGCCCCTCGGAATCAGATATTCTTTCTTTTCACCCACATCCACCGGGGTAATCGTGACCCGCTGTTTGCCTTTTTTGGTGGCTTTGGAAATGGATACATAACCGTCGATTTCACCCAACACAGCCACTTCTTTCGGCTTTCTCACCTCAAACAATTCGGCAACCCGGGGAAGACCACCGGTAATGTCCTTGGTTTTGGTGGTCGCACGGGGCAGTTTGGCGATGATATCACCGGCTTTTACCGGATCGCCCTCTTCCACCATCACAATGGCGCCCACCGGCAGCATGTACCGCGCCATCCCCGATCCCTTGGGGATCTTGGCCGTTTTTCCGTCCTGGCCCTTGATGGAGATGCGGGGACGCTCTTCGGCGGTCTTGGATTCGATTACCGTGTGGCTGGACTTGCCGGTAACCGGGTCCACTTTCTCCTGGATGGTTTTGCCCGGGAGCAAATCGCCAAACTTGACCGTCCCGTTCACCTCAGTGATAATCGGGGTGGTAAAGGGATCCCAGACGGCCAGCAGATCGCCCGGGGCTACCTCCTGGCCATCCTGCAATACGATATGGGCACCGTAGATGACCGGGCAGCGCTCACGTTCGCGCCCGGTTTCACCGACGATGGCGAACTCGCCGCCCCGGCGGTTCATGACCACCAGTTCATTATCGGCATTTTTGACCACATTGAGGTCGACGAATTTGATTTTACCGGCGGTTCGCGAACGGATGTCCGCCTGTTCGACCCGACGGCTGGCCGTACCACCGATGTGGAAGGTCCGCATGGTGAGCTGAGTTCCCGGCTCGC
>JAGTUY010000535.1 GCA_018224455.1 Desulfosarcina sp. | reverse complement strand
TGTAATCGGCGAAACGACGATTATTATTATTCTCGTATGTAAAGACAAAGGGGGCCGTTGGCCCCCACAATTTATGGAGGAACACGCATGACACTTGCCAAAACCGTGGTGGCGATCGCCGGCCCGCCGGCCTTTGATCCGTCGCTGCCCTATAAAATCGCCGACCTGGCCCATGCCGACTTCGGCGACAAGGAGATGCAACTGGCGGAAAACGAGATGCCCGGACTGATGGCCGTTCGTGAAAAATACGGTCCGCAGCAGCCGCTCAAAGGCCTGAAGGTTACCGGCAGCCTGCACATGACCATCCAGACCGCCATGCTCATCGATACGCTCAAGACTCTCGGCGCCGACATCCGCTGGGCGTCGTGCAACATCTTTTCGACCCAGGACCATGCGGCTGCGGCCATCGCCCGCAAGGGGTCGGCCGCCGTTTTCGCCTGGAAAGGCGAAAACCTGGAGGAGTACTGGTGGTGCACCGAACAGGCGCTGGTATGGCCGGACGGCAGCGGGCCGGACCTGATCGTGGACGACGGCGGCGACGCCACCATGTTCGTCCACCAGGGGGTGGCGGTGGAAAAGGATCCGTCCCTGCTGGACAAGGCATACGATTCCGATGATATGCGGCTGTTGATGGCCCGCCTGAAAGCCGGCTATGCCAATGATTCCGGTTTCTGGACCCGTATCGCCGCATCGATCAAGGGGGTTTCCGAAGAGACCACCACGGGTGTCCACCGGCTGTACCAGCTGGCCCAGCGCGGCGAACTGCTCTTTCCGGCCTTCAACGTCAACGATTCGGTCACCAAGTCCAAATTCGACAACCTGTACGGTTGCCGCGAATCACTGGCCGACGGCATCAAGCGTGCCACGGACGTCATGATGGCCGGTAAGGTGGTGGTGGTCTGCGGCTACGGCGATGTGGGCAAGGGCTGCGCCCATTCCATGCGCGGCTACGGATCCCGCGTGCTGATCACGGAGGTCGATCCCATCTGCGCCCTGCAGGCGGCCATGGAAGGCTTCGAAGTGACCACCATTGAAGACGCCGCACCCCTGGGCGACATCTTCGTGACCGCCACCGGCTGCTACCAGGTGATCACCGGAGCGCATATGGAGCAGATGAAAAACGAGGCCATCGTTTGCAACATCGGCCACTTCGACAACGAGATCGAGATGGGCTACCTGGAAAAGCGCGGCGATTGTAAGAAAACGCCCATCAAGCCTCAGGTGGACAAGTGGACCCTCAAATCCGGGCGGTCGATCATCATCCTTGCCGAAGGGCGGCTGGTGAATCTGGGATGCGCCACCGGCCACCCCAGCTTTGTCATGAGCAACAGCTTCACCAACCAGTGCCTGGCCCAGATCGAACTGGCCGCAGGCGGCTATGAAAGAAAAGTCTACACCCTGCCGAAAAAGCTGGATGAAGAGGTCGCCCGGCTCCACCTGGCCCGGCTGGGGGCGAAACTGACCACGCTCACCCCGGTTCAGGCCGACTATCTGGGTGTGCCCGTCAACGGTCCCTTCAAACCGGACCACTACCGCTACTGAAAAAACGGGGCAGGGGTAAAATACCCCTGCCCCGTCGATAGGCCTAAGCCATTGGTCCGCCCGATGTGGTCAATTATGAGCGGTCGATCGCATCTCTTCCAGCGTCTTAAACCCACGTTCCACAGATTCGGCTTCATCCGGGGTTGCCGCTATCTCTCGGGCCTTGTCCAGTGTTTCAACCCCCCCATCAATATCGCCCCGATGACCTTGAACCAATGCAAGACCGACGTAGGCCGGGGCGAAGCTATCGTCCAAGCTTTTAGCCCGAACAAATTCGGCATGGGCTGCATCGATTTTGCCACGCGTTAAAAGGTTTTGCCCATTTTTTACATGCTGTGCCGGTGTGTCCAATGCCGGCCGCAGGAAAATGGTGTCCGGACCGCAAGCCACGGCAAGAACCAAAGAAAGAATCGACAATGCAAGATAGTTGCGTCGGGCCATGGTGTCTCCTCATTCGCCAATTAGCGGCTTTTGATAGACATTATAATCCTGATTACTGGTCAGCCTCCGAATCCATGACGATGCTCACCCGGCATGCTTTTAGAAAGTTCAGGTGAACCACCGAACTTCGCAGTCGTGCCCCATCGGCACTGGAGACGACCAGGTCAGTCTCTCCCGTGGACCGGGTCCTGATGGCCTTGACAACCAGAGGCCGCGGTCCCACCCGTTTGTCACTGCGGGCAGCAGCCAATGTCGTGGCAAAGCCGCTCATTCCCCGGGATACGGCAAATTCTCGGCTGACAAAGGCCGGTCCGTAAACCACATCTTCCGATTCATCGACGACCACTGGTGCCAGGGATGGCTTTGCACCGATGCCGGTGGCATCGATGATCAGCCCCGTAAAAGCACCGCCATCGACTCCCTCCGCAGGTTTTGCAGGCATCCCCGCATCCGGTTCAGCAGCCGTCATGGTGACCACCGAGTCCACTTGGCGAATTTCTTCAGGCAGTACGAATTGGCTGAACCCGCCTGTCAGATTCATGGTCAGTTCAATTTCCACGGTGCCGTCGGATAAATACTCCTGGTGAGTGAGGGATGCATTTCGGGCAAGCGAGATCAAGCCGTCTCGAAAGTCGGTGCTTTGGGCCATGCGGTCCGCTATCCGTGAAACGGCATTGATGGGAATGACACCTGCGGTTTCAATCAGGTTGGACTGAGCCGTCCGCCGGGCGGCATCCAGCATGTCCGATGGAGAATCAGGCGGCTCGTCATCATGCATGGTGGCGGGGGCAGCGATTCCGCGAACCCTTATGGTTCCGGCACTCCAGTCGATGCAGCCCGTGTTCAAGACCTGAACCAGTGGGCCGTCGGTCACACCGGACGCAGCTATGGGCAACCCGAGCAGCAATGAGAGCGAAAGGATGTGAAAAAAGGTTAATTTTACTTTCAATTCTTGATAGTTAACCCTATGCTAGTGACCCATGTGAATTATATATTGTAAGAATTTGGATAAGTCAACCAATCTGCCCGATGAGCCCCTGTCGATGGACACCGATGCCGGAATCCGGCCCTGCGTGACCATGCCGGGAGCCGCTATAAATGGTCTAAGAGGGCGCTGATCCGTTGGCTCGCGGTCATCCCGGTTTGCCACGCCTCGGGAATGGCCCCCATTCCGTGGGCCGCGCCCAGAACCATACCCGCCATCATTCCCCTTGCCGACGAATCCCCGCCGGCCATCACATTTTCCACCATGGCCGTCTTGAAATCGTCGGCATAGCGGGAGATCAGGTGAACCGCTCCGGGCAGGCCGGCTTCCACGCTGCACATTTGACCCAACTCGGCGATGGTTTCCCGGGTATCGCGATCGCGGCTCTCCAATCCCACGCTGATCAACGATGCAATGGCGCTGTCGGAAAAGTGCGTGTCCAAAATAGCCTGCATGGCTGCCAGGGGATTCTGCCCGTCGATTACGGCAAACACGGTTCGGGCAAAAAAATCGGCACCTAAAATCCCCCGGTCGTCGTTGTGGGTGATGCGGGTCTGTGCCCGGGCAGCACTGACCAATTGTTCCAGGTTGTCATGATAGACGGGCACCAGCGCCGCCAGGCGTGAGGCTCCCGCCAGGTCGTCCGAATCCGAGGCGCTGTCGACAAGGCCTTTGCCGGCATCCATATTCTCCAGGGTCGTTTTGGTGGCCTTGTCGAAATAACCGCCGTAGTCGGCAAAAAAAGTGCGCCACATTTCGGCAAACCGATGGGCATCAAACCCGCCACCGCTCACCGATTCCAGCAGCACCATCATCTGGTCCCCGTAGTGAGTGAAATCTCCGGCTTTCTTGCCCTTGTGGTAGGAGGTCAATGGATCGCAATAGTGCTCCACCCGACCCAATTTCTTGTCGATCACGCCAGTGTTGTACACCCAGTGTACGCCCAGGGAGAGCGCATCCGCCGCAAACGCACCGATGACCGCTGCTTTGATTCGATTGTCTGTCATGTCGTTCCTCCGCTTCTCGGTTGGCCTTCGTTTAGGCCAAACCATAAGCCACACATCGCCGGTTTTCAAGTAAGAGAAGTCCGAAAGTGCCTTCGGTGGCCACCCGGGGCACGGTATATCCGCCCGAGCGACTGGCGTCATAAATGACGCTGTCTCGAAATGCCCAACACCTCCCGGCAGTAGCGGACGCTGCGCCGAATCGCGTCGATTTCCATGTCCAGGGCCCTCTGCATGTCGTCCAAGGGCGTTTCCAGCTCGGTTTCAATATTGATCCGGTCCATGCGAGAACGGTCCCGGAACAGCTCGTAGGCCCGCCGCATGTCGATATCCCCTTCACCCACGGCGGTGCCCACCAGCTTGAACCCCCAGCGCTGGAATTCGATGCGGTCATCCCGAAAATGGTTGGTGAACGCCCGGGGAGCCAGACGTTCGATAGCGGTCATGGGGTCTTCGGTGACGTGCAGCGCGTTGACCGTATCGATGCAGGCCCCCACCACCGGGCTGTCCACCCGGTCCAGCAGCCAGAGGATCTCTTCGGAGAAGCTGTCGCAGTGGTTTTCCACGGCCAGACGGATGCCCTGGTCGGCCGCCAGCGGCGCGGCCGCCGCCAGTAGGTCTGCCACCTTCTCCATCTGTTCGATGATCTTTGGATGAAACCGGCTGGCGGCCACGGGCCGGGGTCGGCGCAGCTCCATGCCCACCTTGACGATGTCTGCACCCAGGTGCCCGGCGGTCTGGATGGCCGCCTTCAAATCGTGTTGGAAGCCGATGCCGAACCCGCCCCGATCCATGGAAAAATTGTATTCCAGATACAGTTCGGCCTCCTTTGCCGCCGCTCCCACCTCTTGCAGGAATCCCGCATCCAGATGTTCAAGGACCCCGTCATCCAGGTGAACCCCCTCCAGGTCCAGCTCCACCAACAGGTCGAAGAGCTGAAAGGTCGAGAGTTGCCGGGGCCAGGGGCAGGTGAAGCCCGCCCAGGCCTGGCCGATGCCGTGCAGGTTGAGGCTGTAGGTGTGGAGGCCGAGCTTCAATGTTTTTAAACTGATTTGCTTTTTTGGTGAATGACCGGCTCGATCTCCATCAACTTCTCAATGGAGATATGGCATAAAATTCGATGGCCGGCTCCGTTTTGCTGCCATGGCGGGATGTCGGTTGCGCAGATTTTTCCTCCGTCGGGAAGCATATCTTTGCGTCGTGGACAGCGGGTGTGAAAATAGCATCCAGACGGTGGATTGAGAGCACTGGGAACATTGCCGCCCAGGCGAATCTCTTTTTGTTCGGCCTCCGGGTCCGCAATGGGTACGGCTGACAGCAAGGCTTCCGTATAGGGATGGTAGGGTGGTTCATAGATTTTGTCCGCAGGGCCGATTTCGACGATTCGTCCCAGGTACATGACGGCGATGTCATCTGAAAAGTAGCGCACCACACTCAAATCATGGGCGATAAAGATCATCGACGTACCGAAGGTGTTCTGGATTTCCAGCAGCAGATTGATCACCGCCGCCTGAACCGACACATCCAGAGCGGAAACCGGTTCATCGCAGATGATCAGGTCCGGTCGACTGGCCAGGGCGCGGGCAATCCCCACACGCTGCTTTTCCCCACCGGACAATTGCCTCGGCAGCCGATCGTAGTAAGTGGACGACAGACGCACGGCGTTAAGCAGGCGGACCACTTCTCCTTTAACCTGGTCAGGGGGAACTGTCTTGAAGTGCCGGATGGGTCTGGCGATTTGCCTGCCGACTGAGTATGATGGGTTGAGCGTGGAATCTGGATTCTGGAACACCATCTGCATTTCCTTGATCAGATCCGTTGCCCGGTGAGTGACCTCCCCCTTCACCTCAATGTCCAGAAACTGCATCTTACCACCGGTCAGTGGCTCCAGGCCGATGAGGCCCTTGACCAGAGAGGATTTTCCGCACCCGGATTCACCGACCAATCCAAGCGTTCGGCCTTTGGATACCCTGAGGCTGACGTCATCCACCGCCTTGACGAACTTTTTTTCTCCCAATCCGAACAGTGTCACCACGGAATCGGCGGCTGTTGGATACCACACTTTCAGGTTCTGCGAGTCCAGGACCAAATCTTTTGCAGACGCCTTGAGCACCGTTTTTTCTACCTGGTGAATCTTAGATTTTGATCGGGTTGTCCGGGGGCGGGATTCGATGTCCAGCGCGTAGTTACAACGGGCGGCGTGATCTGGTGAGATCTGCACCATCGGGGGCCTCGCTTCCAAGCATTCGCCGGTGGCGTAGTCGCATCGGGGGGCAAAAATACAGGCGTTTCTCGGGCGGTTGGCTGGCGCCGGAACCCTGCCGCGAATGGGATAGAGAACTGAATCCAGCTTGCTGTCCCCAAGTTTTGGCACCGCCGCGATCAGCCCCCGGGTATAGGGATGGCAGGGATGCTTGAACACTTCTACAACAGTTCCCTTCTCCACCATCTGCCCGGCGTACATGACACACAAAAAGTCACTCACACGGGCCACGACCCCCAGGTTGTGAGTGATAAATATGTTAGCGGCATTGAAATCATGTTTAAGCGCTTCGATCAGATCCAGCACCGCCGCCTCCACGGTGACATCCAACGCAGTAGTGGGTTCGTCCATGATCAGCAGGGCTGGATTGTTGAGCATGGCCATGGCAATCACCACCCGCTGCTGTTGACCGCCGGATATCTGGTGGGTGTAGCGCCGCATCACATCTTCGGGGTCGGGCATATTCACCCGCTTGAGCATTTGAATGGACCTCGCCCAAGCATCCTTTTCAGAAATATCGCGGTGGCAGGTGAGCACTTCGGCCAATTGTTCGCCCAGGCGCATAGATGGGTTGAGCGCCTGCATGGGGTCCTGAAACACCATGGCAATGCTGTTGCCGCGAATATCGTTGAGTTCGGCCTGATTGCGGTTGACCAGTTCGGTCTCTTGAAAGCGGATGTGGCCGCTGGTGATCTTGCCATTGGGACCCAGGTGATTGACAATGCCGTAGGCAATGGTGCTTTTTCCGCACCCGGATTCGCCGACCAACCCCACCGTCTCTCCCTCGCGAACAGAGAACGAAATGTCCCTTACCGCCTCCACATCACCTTTGCGGGTTTCGTAGGCGATGCTTAAATGTTCTACATCGAGCACAACTTCAGATTTTTCGTGGTCCTGCTCGTCCATGGGTACGCTCATTATTTGGTTGACAGTGATTGAAGGTCTTTTAACGGCATCCTCAGCGTCGAGTCACCGCAAGGACACCCCAGTGGGACCCTGCGGATGGACTACTGGTAGCGCATGGACTCTTCCCGAACGCCGTCGGCCAAAAGATTCAGTCCAACGACAAGGGAGGCGATGGCCAAAGACGGCCACAGGGCGGCCCACGGACTTCCGATCAGGATGAACTCCCGTCCCTTGGCTACCATAGATCCCCAGTCCGGTGATGGTGGCGGGATGCCCAACCCCAAGAACCCCAGTGTCCCCATGGCAAAAATGGCATAACCGATCCGAAGCATGGCATCCACGATTATTGGGCCTCGGGCGTTGGGGAGGATCTCCACAAACATGATGAACCAGTGGCTTTCTCCCCGGGTTTCGGCTGCACGGATGTACTCGCGGGTCCGGATGTCAAGGGTCAGGCTGCGCACCAACCTGGCAATCCCCGGTGTTCCAACAATGGTCATGGCCAGGACGACATTAATGGCCGATGCCCCCAGGGCGGCCATGATAATCATGTAGAGCAGTATAATGGGTACCGCCATCATAGCGTCCAACAGACGCATGGTGATCTCATCCACCCACCCGCCGTGATAACCGCTGATCAGTCCAAGGGTTGTACCGACGAATAGCGCAATGATCACACCCCAGATAGCCGTCCCGCCAGGTATCCAAAAGTTGTCATTAACGGGCATGATCACCAGAACCACGCGCGCACCGTAAATCAGCCTTGACCACAGATCGCGGCCCAACTCATCGGTTCCCAGAATGTGTTCGCTGCTCGGTCCGACGTTGGGGTTTTTCCAGTCTTGCTCCAATGGCGTGTAGGGCGTCAGCAGGGGCGCGAATACGGCGACAAACACCCAAAATGAAACCAGAAATAGCCCTACCATCGCAGTCTTGGACGCCCACATGAACTTCATTCCATCGGTCAGGCGCATCAAGAAGCTTCGGCGATCGCTTTTCAGGGGGGGGATGTCTTCCATTGAATCAACGCTGTCGGCTGCAGTGTCGCCGTTTGACATGGTTTACCTCGTGTACATTAGGGTCGAATAAAAATTACATTTGGCAACCCGGATCCTAAGCGTACCGGATGCGTGGATTGAGAAAGGTATAGATGATATCCGCCACTAGCTGGGTGCCCACGGCCAGCAGCACCAGAATCATCGCACCGGCCTCCAGACCGTTGATGTCCTTGAACAGCGCGGACTCCAGCAGGTACTTGCCAAGGCCGGGGTAGCCGAACACCACCTCGACGATGACAATCCCGCCCATGAGCCAGTTGACATGCAGCATGATAACGGTGATCGGCGCCATCAGGGCGTTTCTGACGGCATGCTTGAAGACGATCCGCCAGTAAGGCAGTCCCTTCAGGTGCGCGGTGCGAATATAGGGTGCCTTCATCACCTCCACCATACTGGCCCGGGTGATGCGCAGTATATAACCCAATTCAACCAACGTCAGGGTGAGCACCGGCAGAACCAGCATGTCCAGGCGTTCCCATGGCGCTTTTTCACCAAACACCGTTGCACCGGGAACGATTTCCAGCCATACCGCCATAATCAGAATCAGGAATATGCCGGTGGCGAACTCGGGTATGACTGAAAACATCATACCGCCAATGGAAAGCACGCGATCTTTGAGCGAACCTTCCTTCAAACCGGCAATCATGCCCAGCATCAATGCGGTCGGCATGACCAGCGCAAAGGCAATCCCGGCCAGTACCAAGGAATTCCGTAGACGGGTAAAAATCGTATCGGCCACAGGACGCCCCGTTCTCAGGGAGACACCGGGGTCGCCGCGAACGAATCCTTTTTTCAAAGGGATGTAGTCCACTGGACCGCCGGTTGTCTTCATCCAGCCGGTGCCGACGACAAAGGTCCAGACTTCAATGTCGGCCCCTTTTTCCCAGCGGACAACATGATTGGCCGTGTCAACACCCCAGGCGAAGTAGGTGTTTTCTTTCCCGGCCTGCCATCGCCCGTTGTCCACGCCCTCAACCGGCTCACCCCCCGCTTGCGGGAGGGTGATAGCGATAAGATCTTCCCCCTCCAGTTTCCATCGAACCAGATCTCCATTGGGACGTACCGCCCACCAGTCAACAAAACCATCCGCATTGGTTACCCGCTTTAACGATAGTCCCACCTTGTCGTCCGCCAGCCAGTCGCTGCCCATCAACCAGTGTATGTAACGGATATGCACCGGTTTATCTAACCCCATCTGGGCCAAAAATGAGGCTTCCTGTTCGGGGGTAATAAATGCGCCAAGCACATTTTTAGCGACATTTCCGGGAGACGCTTCGGTAATCAGAAACACCGCTACCGATACCAGCAGCATGGTCAGCAGCAGGAGAAAGAAACGCCTGATGATAAATTTAGCCATAGCAAGGTCCTGTGTGGTACTGAAAATAGGCAACTGCAAAGATTGGAAATGGTCGATTCGCTATTTCGCCGTCTCGGTTCGGGATACCGAACTGACATTCGCAACGGCAGTTGCAATGCATTGGTTGGCCCTGCAGTAAATCCGGACGGGGATGGCGAAAGGTCGCTCTCCCCGCCCTTTTAGATATCGGGTTGACGATCCGTTGGCGGCTAACTCATCCAGACATCATCCAGCTTCAAGTAGAGGCTGGGATGGGCTTTGACACCCTGGACCGGTTTCCTGGAGATGGTCCAGACGTTGATCCAGAAAGCATTGCCGATAGAGCCGCGTTCCTGCTGGATCTTTTCCAGCTTGCAGAAGATCTTGCGGCGGGCTTCCACGTCCAGGGTGCCGTTGGCCTGGGTCAACAGCTCGGAGTACTCCTTATCCACCCAGCGGGTTTCGTTCCAGGCCACCGGCTTGCCGTTTTCGTCACCCACATAGGCCAAACTGGGCACCATCGTGCCGACCGGGCGATGGGCCCAGGTGGTGATACCCAGGTCCACTTCGGTCCATTTTTCCCAGTACTGGCTGTTGGGCATGGGTTGGATGTTGATCCGGAAACCGGCAGGTGACGCATCTTGTTTGAGGATTTCGGCGTAGCGCACGATCTCGCTCCAGCCGCTGCCAACGGCCAGGTTCACGTCCAGACCGTTGGGGTATCCGGCTTCTGCGAGCAGCTGTTTGGCTTTCATGGGATCATATTTGGGTGTGTCGATGGGGCAGTATTCCGGATGCTTGGGGCTTACGTGCACATCCTGACCCTCCATGCCCTGTCCGAAGTAGGCCAGGGCCAGAATCTTTTCGCGGTGCTGGCACAGCTTCAGCGCCGAGCGCACCCGGTTGTCCGACCACGGCTTCAGGTCCACGCGCATTCTCAGGACGCGGGTCTGGTTGGTGGTGGCCGCCAGCACATTGACCCTGGAGTCGTCTTTCAGGGCTTGGTAGGCTTCGGTGCCACCGATGTCACTGAAATCCAGCAGATCGATCTCACCGGCCTGGATGGCGGCAATCATGGGACCCATTTCAGTGCCCATATCGATATACAAGAGTTTTTCCAGGTAGGGCAGGGGGTTGCCATCGGCACCCTTCTTCCAGTAATCATTGCGCCGTTTCAGCACGCAGCGCTCGCCTTCCACGTAGCTTTCAATGGTGTAGGGACCGGTGCCGTGGGGCGCCTTGATGAAATCGCCCTCGAAGGTGCGGTGATTGAGCACCATCGCCGGATAGTGAAACAGATGTTCGGGCACCGCGATTTCCGCAGTTTTCAGGTGGAGCTTCACCTGATGATCGGACACTTTTTCAATACCGCTGGCGTCCAGGTAGCTGAGCATCCCCTTCATGGACGATCCCACATCCTTGTCCAACCACTGGGTGAAGGTAAATACGACGTCATCGGCATTGAAGTCGTCGCCGTTATTGTGTTTGACGCCTTTACGCAGGTTCAGGGTCCATGTTTTCAGGTCGTCGCTGGCCTGCCAGTTCTCAAGCAGGTAGGGATGGGTCATGTTGTCGCCGTCGGTATAGGTCAGATACTCGGCCACCTGGCGCATCTGGTTGGTGGGCGAGATCCAGGAAAACTGGGCCGGATGGGTCACTTTATGAACCGGTGCGGCGACTTTCAGGGTGCCGCCCCGCTTGACCGAATCGGCCAGCACCTTCGCTGGAAAGGCCAACCCCGCCATCTGGGTGGCGGCGGCGGCAGACACCCCCAGGAGGGTGGTGAAACGGATAAATTCCCGTCGGGTCATCTTGCCTTTCTGATAATCGCTGTTAAGCGCTTCGACTGCCGAATGCATCTTGTCTTTCATATCTCCTCCTTGGGTGATAGTGAACCATCGGTCAACGATATCGTTGACACCTGACACGGTTGCGTGAATATCGGGGGGTCATGGTGTCCGCAACTTGCAGTTGACAAACGCCTCAGGTCAATAAAGCCGTCATGGCAGCGACGGTAAGAATAAAACGGTTTAGCCCCATAGTTTAGAAAAAACAGTGATAAAACAATAGCATTCATTGCTTTTAATATCAATAAATTTAAAAACAGGTTTCATCTTGAGAAGTTGATATATCAATGGCGCTTTACGGGTCTGTGGCCGCTTTCTTCGAAGCGATCATCTCCCGGGCCGACCACTCGCCCTTCGGTGAGAAGGTATCTTCAAATGCATATAGATCACTGCGCATATGGTAAATTACATAAGAGACGGGGTGGTCGCCGGCAATCAGCAATTGATGCATACAAAACGCGGGAACACCGGGCGGGACCCCCAGCTCCACGGCGATGGCCGTGTCCAGGCTGACGGCTTCCAAACGTTGCCACACCCGGGTGATGACCAATCCAAACCGTCGGGCGAGGAGGTCATGAACGGACGCCACCGCCAGGTCTTCATCCAGGATGGCGGCACAACAATCGGCCCGCAGATAGCGAACTTCGTGGCAGGCCGGCCGTTCGTCGAACTGGTGAACCCGCACCATGCCCACCGCCTTTTTCCCCGGCAGCCGTGTGTCCAACCCCTGCGGGAGATTGACCATCCCCGAGCGGATCAGTCGCGATCGGGTGCCCACATGAAAAATCCTGGCGTTTTCCGAAAATGGATGAATGTGAAAATACGCCTGAGTGAAATCCCGCTTTTTAAGAAAGGTTCCCTTGCCCGGTACCCGTCGTGCGATGCCGTCGCGCACCAGTTCATCCAAGGCTTTGCGTGCGGTCATACGGCTGACTTTGTGAAAGCGTGCCAGTTCATTTTCCGAAGGAAGGCGATCGTGAAACCGGCACGCGGCGACGCCTTGGATTAAATCATCCTTGATCAGCGCATATTTGGGAACCGACGTTTTCATGAAATATAAGCATCACGCATCTGATGAACGAGGAGACCCTTCGACCGAAAAATATCTACAACTCATTACATATCCAGTCCTAATTGTCGAGGTGAAATCTGCTTGACTTTATTTTGGGCCATGAATAATAAGGCTGTATGCTGTATATACAAGCGTAAATACCTTAAAATGAAGAGCCGGCTACACGTAAAAAAACAGGAACGACGCTCTGCAAAAAAGGCTCTTTCCAAGGTGATGAATGCTTACATCGCCGCATTTTCGATGGGTCCGTAAAAAGCTTGAGATCAAGGCTTGCGAGCTCCGAGGAATACGGCGTAAAAATGGTACAGTGCAGTGACGAGGGATGAAATGCAACACAGGTATCGAGGTTCTTTACGAAGCCGTCAATGAAGATGGAACAAATGGTGAACCGCAACCCATCATACCCGTTCGGCGACCTGCTCGAGGTCAATCTGAGTGAAGGTTCCTGCATCCGCCGGCCGCTATCCGATGCGGTCATCGGCAGGTTATTGGGCGGCCGCGGATTCAATGTGGGTTACCTCTTCGCGCATCTGCCGAGGGGCACCGACCCCATGGGGCCGGACAACATCCTTGTTATTTCATGCGGCCTGCT
>JAGTUY010000534.1 GCA_018224455.1 Desulfosarcina sp. | reverse complement strand
TCCGTCCGACAATAAAAAAGGGACCCCTTCAAAAGAAAGGATCCCTTTTTATGAATCTCCCCACCAAGGGAGGTTTTTTATTTCACTTCTTCATAGTCGACATCTGTCACATCTCCATCGTTTTTATCGTCCTTTCCCTGTTCGTCGGACGTTCCCTCCTGGCCGGGCTGCTGTTCGCCTCCCTCTTGCGAAGCCTGGTACATCTCTGCACTCGCGGCCTGCCAGGTAGTATTCAATGCGGCCATGGCGGTGTCAATCGCGGCGATGTCCTTGTTCTTATGGGCTTCTTTCAAATCGGAAAGGGCCTTTTCGATGGGCTCTTTCTTGTCGGCCGGCAGCTTGTCGCCAAACTCCTTGATCTGCTTTTCCGTTTGGAAAATCAGGCTGTCTGCGGCATTGATCTTTTCAATCTCCTCCTTGAGCTTTTTATCGGTCTCGGCATTGGCCTCGGCCTCGGTCTTCATCTTTTTGATTTCCTCCTCGCTGAGTCCTGAGGAGGCCTCAATACGAATCTTCTGCGTTTTGCCGGTTGCCTTGTCTTTGGCCGATACATGCAGTATGCCGTTGGCATCAATATCGAAGGTCACCTCGATTTGTGGAACCCCTCTTGGTGCCGGTGGCAATCCGTCCAGGTGGAAACGCCCGATGGTTCGATTGTCTTTGGCCATGGGCCGTTCACCCTGAAGGATGTGAATTTCCACTGAAGTCTGACTGTCGGCCGCCGTCGAGAAGGTTTCCATCTTCTTGGTCGGGATCGTTGCATTGGCTTCGATGAGCTTTGTCATCACCCCGCCCAGGGTCTCAATACCGAGCGACAGGGGGGTGACATCCAACAGGAGAACGTCTTTGATCTCGCCAGTGAGTACCGCACCTTGTATGGCCGCACCGATGGCAACCACCTCATCGGGATTCACTCCCTTGGAGGGTTTCCTCCCGAAGAATTTTTCGACCAGTTCCTGGATGGCGGGCATTCGTGTGGATCCACCCACCAGAATCACCTCATCGATATCGGCCGGCTTCAGTCCGGCGTCGCCCAAGGCTTTCTTACAAGGCGCCAGGGTGGCCTGAATCAGTTTGTCGCTCAGCTGTTCGAACTGGCTGCGCGTGAGGGTGCGCACCAGGTGCTTCGGAATGCCGTCGACCGGCATGATGTAAGGCAGGTTGATTTCCGTACTGGTGGCACTGGACAATTCTATCTTTGCCTTTTCTGCGGCCTCTTTCAGACGTTGAAGGGCCATGGGGTCCTTACGAAGGTCGATGCCTTCGTCCTTTTTGAACTCATCGGCCAGCCAGTTGATGATCACATCATCAAAATCGTCGCCTCCCAGGTGGGTATCCCCATTGGTCGATTTTACTTCAAACACCCCTTCGCCAAGCTCTAGGATGGAAATGTCAAATGTTCCGCCCCCAAGGTCAAATACCGCCACGCGGATGTCCCTGTCTTTTTTGTCCAGGCCATAGGCCAGCGATGCGGCCGTGGGTTCGTTGATGATCCGCCTCACCTTGAGTCCGGCAATCTCACCAGCCTCTTTGGTCGCCTGGCGCTGACTGTCATTAAAATAGGCCGGCACCGTAATGACGGCTTCATGCACTTCCTGGCCCAGGTAGTCTTCGGCGGTTTTTTTCATCTTTTGCAGAACCATTGCGGAAATCTCCTGGGGGGTGTAATTCCTGTCGTCGATCTTCACGCGGGGAATGTTATTGTCTCCCTTCTCCACGACATAGGTCACCCTGCTGCGCTCTTTGCCTGCCGTTTCATAGGTTTCTCCCATGAGACGCTTAATCGAATAGATGGTTTTCGTCGGATTGATGATGGCCTGTCTTTTGGCCGGGTCACCTATCTTGCGTTCGCCATTTTCCGTGAATGCCACGATGGAAGGGGTGGTGCGCCTGCCCTCGCTGTTGGGGATCACGACAGGTTCGTTTCCTTCCATGACGGCAACACATGAATTCGTTGTTCCTAAGTCAATTCCAATTATTTTACCCATGTTTTATGTTGTTTTCAGATGATTATTCAGGTTTTTCGTTTGTTGTTTCAATGATTGTGCCAATGACGCATTCCCCCTCTTTTTGGGAAAATATGACATTTAAGTCGGACGGTCGTGTGACAAAAAGGCAGGGAAAAGCGGTTTGTCGCTTTTTGGGAGTCCTAGAACTGCGCCACCAACTTGATGTTGATCAGTCGCCGGGTCAGGTAGTTGGGTACTGCATACAGGCGGTTTTCCACGTCCTTGATCCACATATAGGATATGGTGTTGTTTATTTCCAGCAAATTAAAGATTTCGGCGGTGATCCACATGGACTGGAAATGCCGGAAGGGACTGCTTTCCGAAAAGCTGGAGCCGGGGCCGATTAATTCTTTGGAAAAACCGATGTCGACGCGTTTATAGGCGGGCATGCGAAGGGTGTCGAGCTGCCGTTCGTAGGTCGGCGGACCAAAGGGAAGTCCCGTTCCGAAAATAAAACCCAGCTGCACCTTATAGCTGGGATTGCGTGGCAGGAAATCCTGGAAGAACATGCTGAAATTGAAGCGCTGGTCGGTTGGCCGCGGTATATAGCCGGCCGGATAAGTATTGCCGTCCGGGTCGGTATACATGGCCCCTTCAATTTTTTCCCGGGCCGACATGACCGAAAGGCTGGCCCAGGATTCGACACCCGGCACGAATTCACCGTGAATTTTCATGTCGATCCCCGTTGCGAAGCCCTTTGC
>JAGTUY010000533.1 GCA_018224455.1 Desulfosarcina sp. | reverse complement strand
CTGATTCATGATCGTATCATCGGGCAAACAGCGAAGTTAGTGAATGGTCGCCGATTGAAATCGTTACCTTCAATATCCGGCAATCCGACGTGTTGCAGGGCACTTCCACGTGGTTGCCGTCGAATAGAATATATTTGCTGTCGGTGATTGTATAGGTGCCGTAAAGGCCGGCTTCAACCCTCGCTTTAAACGTGACAAGCGGCGTGTCGTGGGTGAGCAGCAGCTGCTTGTAGTCCGCATGCATGCTTTCAAAGATACTTTGCAGGGTCATGCCTTCCTGTATGGATACAATGGGCTCTGCGCTCCTGGACAGGCTGGTACCCATGAACTGCACCAGCATGACCGAAAGGATGGCGGTAACGGTCAAGGTGACGATGATTTCGATGAGGGTAAACCCCGAGTTATCCGATAAATTTGATTTCATGGGATAAATCCTGTGTTTCGGGTCACCCGAATGGTGGTGTTCGTGCCACCGCCTGCCGAGAGTGTCAGCAACAGATCATTGCCGATGGGTTGGGTCCCACTGTTGTCGTCACAGGGGCGGCCCCGATCATCAAAAGAAAGGGTAGCCGCGCTCAGGGTCAGCTTAAATTGGGTAAGGTCGACAATTTTGGATTCCTCACCGGGCAATTTCCGTTGATTGCTGGTGTTGTCAGGATCGCCGTCGACAAAAAGCCAGTAAGACTGCCCGGCGGCATCGCAGTTTATCCCCCATATTCGATCGGCATTCATGGATAGGGACTGCGCATAGCGGATATGGGATTTGAAGACCTCGGTCCGGGCCAGAAGATCGGTCTGGCCGATATCGCTGCGGCCGATAACCATCACGCTGATGATGCCGATGATGATCAGCACGACCAGTACTTCCAGGGGGGTAAACCCCATCTGATCCCGTGAGTGATAAAATGGCGGCATGACAGTTGAATATCAGATGTTAAGTCCGAATAAAACCTCAAATCAGCGGGTTTGCCGTTTTTCAAGCCACCGGCGCCATCGGTTCTTAACGAATTGTATTTACCTTGATTTTAACGTAATGAAGGACCAGGCATGAACCGCGGTCCATTGACATGCGCACCAAAGATCTAAGACGCAAGGCCTGGATGTGAAACCACCCCTCTCTTCGATCCGTTTTGAACCGGAAAAGACGATCGATGCGTCTGGTCAAACCCTATCGCTGCCTGTCGCTCGATCCACGCGGCAGACGGTTTCAGCGATTCTTTTTTTTCTCGTCTTGCTTCTCCTGGTTTATGCATCCAGCTTTCAAGGAGTCTGGATGTATGACGACGAACCCAACATCCTGGCCAATGAAAACGTTCATTTAACGCAGATCGATGTCACCTCCCTGAAAAAATCCTTTTATTTAAAATCACAAGACCTATCCAGCGGCGAAAGGGTCAAGCGCCCGCTGGCATACCTGAGCTTCGCCCTGAACTGGTATGTGGGAAAGAATCATGTGTTCGGCTACCACCTGGTCAATTTTTTAATCCATTTTACCGCCACCGTGTTTCTTTACCTGTTCATCAAAAACTCCCTGATGTTGCCCCTGTTCGGTAACAAGTACCACAGCACGGCCCACACGACCGCATTTTTATCGGCTATGATATGGGCCATTCATCCGATTCATGTCACGGCGGTAACCTACATCGTTCAGCGAATGGCCTCCATGGCCGGCATGTTCACCATCATGAGCTTGTATGGGTATCTTAAAGCCAGAACCGCTGATACCCGGCCAAGAGCGATCTGTTTTTTCGCGGCAAGTGGAGGGTGCGCGTTGTGTGCCTTTGCAACCAAGGAGAACAGCGCCATGCTGCCGGTCTGCCTGTTTTTCTATGAGATCATCATGATCCGGGGCGTGGCCGGCACGGATGTAAAAAAAATGTGGCGCTGGGGTTTGCCGGCGCTGGGCATGGTGATCCTGGTTGGCCTGATTTACATTGATCCGTCACGGCTGCTCGACGGTTATGAAAACCGGCCTTATACACCCGTTGAAAGGGTGATGACCCAAGCACGTGTGGTCTTGATTTATCTGAAGATGCTGTTTTATCCGCTGCAATCCGAGTTGACCCTGGTACATGATATTGACGTATCCACGTCCCTTTGGTCGCCCTGGACGACACTGCCGTGTATCATCCTGGTGGGGGTGCTGTTTTTCAGCGCATTGTTTTGGCTTTCCAGAAGGCAGCCGATGATCGCATTTGCCGTTGTCTTCTTCTTCGTCAACCATGCCATCGAAGGCTCTTTCATCGGCCTCGAACTGATCTACGAACACCGCAACTACATCCCTTCCATGATCCTGTTCGTAATCCCGGTCATTCTCTTGCTCCAGACGCTTGATTATTTTTCCTACAGCCGGAAATACCAGATGCTGTATGTGGTCAGTGTGGCGGTGATCCTGGCGTCTATCGGGCATTCCACTTACGCTTACAGCAATCTGTTCCGTCATGGTCTGATCTTCTGGAGGGACAACGCTAAAAAATCACCCCACTTGAGCGTCGTGCAGAACAACTACGGCATTGAGCTGATGAAACACGGCTTTAATGACAGGGCTTTTCAAGCGCTTCAGCGGTCAAAAACATCAGACCGGTATTTCAACCGCTCGCAGAAAGGTGTGACCTACCACAACCTGGGGCTCTATTACCAAACGATCGCAAACGACTATCCGCAGGCCCTGTCTTATTTTAAAAAGGCCACCGCAATCACCTTGAATTCCAAAACCATGTGGTTGGCCTATGCCAGGTGCGAACTGGTCAACGGCAATGTGGAAAAGGCGAAGGCACACCTCGAGGCGTGCATCCAAAAATGGCCGGAAGACCACGAGGTTTTGACTGCCCTGGCAAAAATTCAACTGCTCAGGGGAAACACGGATGCGGCGCTTGCATATGCCCTGCAAGCCCGTGGTGCACGGACTGGCGCCGCGGCGCCACTGGCAATTTTCGGCGAAGTCTATCGGTTGAGGGGAAACCTGACAAAGGCTGTTTTTTTCTGGCAGGCTTATCGAAGCCACCGGCCTGACAGTCTGGTCGCCGCCCTGGCGCTGTCTGAACTTTACTATCAGACCGGCAGTTACGATCGGCTCAGCCGCGTGGTTGCCGATCTCATGGCTGCAAAAGGAGACAGATCGTGGGATGTCTGGCTTGAAGCGGGCGTAACCCGTGCAAAATTAGATGAAGCGGTGGCTTATAGCCAAGATCCTGAGTATCTGTTGTCCGTGATTTCGTTTTCGTTGAGGAAGGAATCAAAAAAAGCTGGGAAAAGCCGCTGACGCCCGATGGGCTTTTTTACCCAGCTCGCAGTTATCTTGAGCCGCGATGGTGAGCGAATTTCCGCTGCTTGCGGCGGGGCTGGCGGGCGAACTGAAATGTAGATGGCATCCTTCCCTTGAGGCAGAGGCTGATGGTCAGGGTGAACCGGGGCGTGGGATGGTCCTGCTTTTGCTTTGCCCGGCGAGTTGGGTACCGGAATTGCCAGTAATGCCCAGCGTGATTGTGTTTCCAGTCAGGGATGTGTCCAGCGTGAAGTCACCGAGATTCGTTCCGATGGTGGTATTGTCATAGACGATCTGCCCCGGTGTGTCGCCCAATAACAACTGCTTGGCAAAATGCTGATTGACCCGTCCAACGCCTTCGCCCAGGGCGGCATCCAAGGCTTTATCCCGGGCCTCTTCCTGGAGGTTAAAATATTTAGGTATGGCAACGGCAGCCAATATCCCTAAAATGACCAATACGGCAATAATTTCAACCAGGGTGAAACCCTTCTGGCACTTGAGAACGTTTTTCAGTTTGCGATGGTCAGTCATGGCTCCTCGATTTCGGCTTGGAAGCGGTTGTCGTTGATCTAACTATGAGCACATCATGAGCACAGATAATGCCAACCGCTAAAAAAACATCTGCTTGGGGTGAGTTAACAATAAGGAAAAATTAAAAATAAAATCTTTTTAAAAAATCCTGCCCATTGGTAATTCTGGATAACATTTTTCTTGGAAAAGCAAAGCCTACAATTAATGTAGCCACATCCTCTGAATTATGGTGGTTTTGTGCGTCGACTATGGCTTGAATTCCGCAATATTGATCGCGTGCTTTTTTATCCGGTGCCACAAACTTCGTTCCTTGATGCCCAGTAGGCCGGCGGCCTTGACTTGGACACCACCAGAGCGCCGCAGCGCATCAACGATTATTTCCCGTTCATACGCTTTGATGCGCAAATCCAGATCCACGTTCCCCTTCGCGTCCCTTATTCTCTCGTTCGAGTGACCGGTTGGCCCATTGAGGCTTTCATTTCGCTTCAATGACAAGGGCAGGTTGGACGGCAGGATCTTTTTTTCTGCCAGAACGGCCGCTGATTCCAATGCATTTTTCAGTTCACGCACATTACCCGGCCAATCATTGGTCATCAGCAACTGAAGCGCCTCTGACGACAGGTATCGATCTCGGCCCGGTTCGTTCAAAAACTTTTCGGTAAGCAAGGGAATATCTTCGCGCCGGTGTCGCAATGGCGGCAACATAATGGGAAAAACATTCAGCCGGTAGAACAGGTCTTGACGAAAAAGGCCGCTGTCGACCATTTTATCAAGATTTCGATTCGTGGCGGCAATAAAACGTACGTTGATGTTGGTCGGCTTTATGGCGCCCAATCGTTCAATGGTGTTCTCCTCGATGGCACGAAGCACCTTGACTTGGGTTTCCAGCGGCATGTCGCCGATTTCATCCAAAAAAAGGGTGCCGCCATCAGCCAGTTCGAATTTACCTGGTTTTTTGGTATTGGCACCGGTGAACGCCCCCTTTTCGTGGCCGAACAATTCACTTTCCAACAACGCTTCAGGAATGGCCGCGCAATTAATGGCCACAAAAGGTTGGTCCTTCCGCTGGCTGTGCTGGTGAATGCTTCGGGCAATCAGTTCTTTGCCCGTGCCGGTTTCACCAGTTATCAGCACCGTCGATTCTTTGGGCGCCACTTTGACAATCTGGTTAAACACCCCGCGCATCACCTTGCTCTGTCCAACGATGTCCGGAAACAATTGCCGGGCTTCGACTTTGCTCAGCAATTCCGAAACCTGTTCGAACACCATGGTATACTTGCCCATGTCATCGGTGGCAACCGCGGTCTTGTTTGGCGGGCTGACATTTTTTACAATTGCCAACCCTTCTGTTTTTATAATAAAACGCTTTACCGGATCGATCATCAGTTTAACGATAAGGATGCCGCAGATCAACGTGAATGCGATCAGCAGCATCCCCCACCAAACCACCGGCCATTGGGGGTTCAAGGCTTTTGAAAGATAATAGGTGGTCGTGTTGTAGGTGACGATGATGGACAAGATGGCGATTCCGGCAAAAATAATCGGAATGATGACATACAGGCTGATATGGAAACGAATATCTTTCATCATTTAACCATTTTCACCATATCCCACATGGGCAGATAGATGGCCAGGGCAAAGAACAAAACCATGGCCGCCAGACATACCGTCAGTAATGGACCGATGGAATCAGAGATCCGTTTCATAGCAAACTCGAGCTCTGAATCATAGTGTTCGGCCGCTTCGCGGAGCATTTCATCGAGATTTCCGGATTCTTCACCGATGGCAACCATGTTGATGATAATCGGCGTGAAATACGGCGATGTGGCCAGTGGACCAGAGATTCCGCGGCCTTCCTCCAGGCGTTCGGTAATATTTTCGAATGCTCTGGACAATGCAGCGTTGTTGATGGTCTCAGACAGAATGGACATGGTTTCCAGCACGGAAATGCCGCTGGCTTGAAGAATGGCAAATATACTTGCAAACCTTGCCATCGCCGCCTTGCGGACCAACATTCCAAACAACGGCAGATGAAGCAGCAGCCAATCACGTCTGAATCGCCCGATCTCGCTTTTGAGATAGATTTTGATGAGAATACCCGACCCGATGGCCAGCAAGATCAACGCCGGCCAGTAGGCGGTCAAGATGGCGTACAATTGCATGCAGATCAACGTGGGCAGGGGTAGTTGGAGTCCTGTTTTTAGGAAAATAGCGGCGAATTTGGGAATGACCATGGTCAGTAAAATGAGGAACGCCGCCAGCAGGGAAACAATGACGATGGCTGGATACTGGAGTGCCGACCGGATATCGGATCGTATTTTATGGTCATGGTCCATGATATAGATCAGGCGGTCCAGGATTTCGGGCAGGGCGCCGCTGGCTTCACCGGCATGCAGCATGCTGCAGTATAACGGTGAAAAAACGGAAGGGTACTTCCTGAATCCGTCATATAAGCTTCCGCCCTCCCGGATATCCTGCGAAATGGAGACGATAATCCGCTTTAGCTTGATGTTTTCGCTCTGGTTTTCAAGTACCTGGAGGAGTTTGAGCATAGAGACGCCGGCGCGGATCAGCGTCCTGAGCTGCTTGGTGAACAGGATCAATTCAGGCAGTTTGACCGGGGTCAGTTTTTCCTGCAGTTCGGTCAGGAAAAACCCAATCCCCGATTTTGACGCATCGGTTATTTTTTGTGGGATATACCCCCGGGCCACGAGTGCATGGGTGGCGGCTTCCACAGAATCAGAATCGATGGCGCCGGACACGGAGCTGCCGTTTTCAGTAATTGCCTGGTAATAAAATTTTGCCATAGCCTTGGTTTTAAAAATCTCAGATGGCTACATCATTATCGCCGTTACGGCTTCGTCGAGGGTCGTTTCTCCCTCGATTACTTTGCGTGTGGCATCATCTTTCAAGGTGCGCAGGTGGCCGGATTCCCTGGCGGCCCGCATGATTTTTTGGGAGGACGCCCGGCGAAGGATCATCTCCTGAATCATTTCATCGATGACCAGGATTTCAAATATACCGGTACGGCCTTTATACCCCTTGTCCATGCAGTTGTAGCAGCCTTTTCCCTGAACGAAATCGGCGCCCTGGACCTTATCCAGTCCCCAGTAGGATAGGGCGGCCGCGGGCGGCTTCCAGGATTTTTTGCAAAATGGGCAGACTTTCCGCACCAGGCGCTGGGCAATCGAAACCAGCATCACCGATGAGACGAGAAATGGCTCGATGCCCATGTCGATAAACCGGGTGATGGCCCCGGCAGCATCGTTGGTGTGAACCGTACTTAACACCCGGTGGCCGGTGAGGGCACTTTGAACGGCAATACTGGCCGTTTCCGAATCACGAATCTCGCCGACCATGATGACATCCGGGTCCTGACGCATGATGGAACGCAGGCCGCTGGCAAATGACATGCCCGCTTTACGGTTGAGCTGAATCTGGCGGATTTTGTTGATCCGGTATTCAACGGGGTCTTCGATGGTGATAATGTTGATGTCCGGCTGGTTGATTTTCTTGAGTATGGAATACAGCGTCGTACTCTTGCCGCTTCCGGTGGGGCCCGTGCTCAAAATCATACCGTATGGCTTGTTGATGATCGGTTCCAACTTGAGAATATCTGCCTCGTTCATTCCCAGTTGCTCCAGCGAATAGACACCCCCGCTGGTGTCGAGCAGTCGCAGCACCATGTTTTCTCCGTAGATGGTGGGAATGGTCGACGCCCGAATATTGATCTCCTTGTTGTCCATGCGAATGGTAAAGCGGCCGTCCTGGGGGATCCGGGAAAGGGAAATATCCATGTTGGATAAAATTTTAAGCCTTGAAATAATCAAAAGCAGCAATGATTTGGGTGGCGCCGGCACTTCATGAAGCTTGCCGTCTACCCGAAAGCGAACCTGGACGAAATCCTTTTCCGGTGAGATGTGGATGTCGCTGGCTCCCTCGCGAACGGCCTGGGAGAGAATAGAGTTGACCAGGCGGATAACCGGCGCCTCCTCCGCCATATCATGCAGGGAACTGACTTCCACATCCTCTGAAATGGCTGCCGTTTCGACATCTTGGGCGCTCTCGATCTGCATGTCGCTCATGCCGTCCAGCACCCCGCCGATAGCGGAATAGGTGCCGTAAAGGCTTGAAATCATATGGTTGAGTTCCTGATAGGTGCAGATTACCGCCTCCACCTCGATGTTCGTGAAGACTTCAATGGCATCTAGGGCGTTGATCTCCATGGGGTCGGTCATGGCGACTTTCAACAATTGGCCGGTCCGCTCGATGGGTACCAATTGATATTTTTGGCACATTTCAAGCGGGATGACGGCAGACAGGGAGATGTCAATGGGATAGGCGTCGGGTCTGTATTTTTCGATGGACAACTGCCGGGAAACCAGGTTGACGATTTCGGAACTGCTGACGATACCCTCCCGTACGAGGTATTCGCCCAATTTCATGTTGTTGCGTTTGTGTTCGGCAACGGCCTGTTTGAGCTGATCTTCGCTCAGCAGTCCGCCATCGATGAGCATTTCGCCGAGTTTTTTCTTTTCTTTCACGTTTCCACAACATCCTTCCGCGGCCCTGCTGTCGTCAAGATCCTTTTCCCAGAAACGGATCTGCAAAAAGAACGGTTTGGTCTGTCCAGCCGGAAATGATTTCGGCGGAACCTGAAAATTCTGCAGGCAAATCGGCCATCGACTTTTCGGCGGCGGCCAGATTGAAAAAATAGCCGGCGACATAGATTCCGTATTGCAATCCGGCTCGATGGTCCCACTGGGTAATGATCCGCATCAACGGCGCGTCCTTGTTCCT
>JAGTUY010000532.1 GCA_018224455.1 Desulfosarcina sp. | reverse complement strand
CGCCATTGAACCTGACACGAGGCAACAATTGCATGATCAAGGTGGACCTTAGCGACCCGGCAGCCCCCCAGCACATGCCGGCGTCCATGTTCGATTCGGTTGAATTGCCCGGCGAGGCCTATGACGAGGCATTTTTAGCTCCGGCTGCCCCTCGTGAACATTGGGGTTCGCTGGTTGCGGCGCTGGATGCCACGGGATTCGATATTCTCAATAAGCGCCAGGACCGGATCCGGCGAATGCGCCACGAAGACGGAGCCACCTACAACCCCTTCGACGACCCTGCCGGGCAGGGAACCCCCTGGGCCCTGGAAACGATTCCGCTGCCGCTCACCGCAGGGGAATGGTCCGGCCTGGAGGCCGGTATCACTCAGCGAGCGCGTCTGCTGGAACGGATCCTGGCGGACACCTACGGCCCCCAGAACCTACTCAATAGCGGCTGGATTCCCTCGGCGCTGGTATTTGCCAACCCCAATTTCCTGCGGCCCTGCCACGGCATTCAACCCGCAGGCAACCGGTATCTGACCTATTACGCAGCCGACCTGTACCGGGGCCCGGACGGACGCTTCCGGGTGCTTCGTGATTACGGCGCCAACCCGGCCGGCCTGGGCTATGCACTTGAAAACCGGATCGTCATTTCGCGGGTCTTCCCCGAACTGTACCACCAGACCCAGATCCGCCGTCTGGCACCTTTCTTCCACACCTTTCACCGTAGCCTGATCCAGCGGGCCTCCCTTCGGCGGGAGGACCCCGGCATCGTGCTGCTCTCTCCGGGGCCGGACAGCCGCATCTACTTCGAGCATGCCCTGCTCTCCCGCTACCTGGGCTACCCGCTGGTGGAGGGCCAGGATCTGACCGTACGCAACGGCAAGGTATTTTTAAAAAAACTGGCCGGACTGGAGCCGGTGGAAGCCATCGTCCGGCTCACCGCGGACGACAGCAGCGATCCCTTCGCCCTGCGGCGGGAAACCGCAACCGGGGTGGCCGGACTGATCCAGGTCTCCCGGGAGCAAAATATCGACATCGTCAATCCCATCGGCAGCGGGTTCGTGGATACGCCGGCCTTGTCGGTTTTCATGCCCGCGCTCTGTCAACGGCTGATGGGAGAGGACCTGCTCTTGGAACATCACCCGGCCTGGTGGTGCGGGAACGCCGAGGAACTGAACCACGTCATGGCCAATCTGGAACGATTGACCGTGGGCCCGGCCATGGACCGGTCGGCTCCGCCCGTCCTCCCGGCCGAACGGATGGCGGCGATTATGGCCGCGCCCCACACCTTCATGGCACGCGAACCGCTCTGCCCGGCAGTGGTCCCCGCCTGGGATCAAAACCGCATCGGTTCACGCTACACGCTGTTGCGGGTCTTTGCCTGCGCCACCGAGGAGGGGTTCACCGTCATGCCCGGCGGCCTGGCCATCACCGCCGCGGATGTGGAGACCCTGACAGGCGATTTTCCTGACCTGCAGCAGAGCAAAGACATCTGGGTGCTGTCCGACCAGCCGGTGGAACCCTTCAGCCTCATGGGCGGGCTCCGGGCGGTGACCGAATTCCGGCGCACCAGCGATCTGCCCAGCCGGGTGGCGGACCATCTGCTGTGGCTGGGGCGCTACCTGGAACGGGCCGAGGGGCTGGTACGCCTCCTGCGATCCGTCTTCCGGCGGCTTTCCGGCGAAGCCCGCCCGGGCGACATCCCCGAACTGCCCTTTCTGCTGAACCTGCTCAGGGCCGACAATATCTTGCCCAAGGTTCCCGACGATGGTGTAGATATCCCCCGCTATCGCGAGTTGTCGGACCATTTGAATGCCGCCCTGTGTGACAAGGAGCGGCCCGACAGCGTGGTCGCCATTCTGAAACGGGTACAGGAGGCGGCCCGCAACGTGCGCGACCGGCTCTCCCTGGATTCCTGGCGGGCGATCAACCGGTTGGAAAGCTTTGCCGACAATCCGGCCAGCGACCCCTTGGAGTTGCTGGACGACACGCTGTTCACCCTGAACGCCTTCAGCGGCCTGGCCATGGAGAGCATGACCCGCGGCCTGGGGTGGCGCTTCATGGACATGGGGCGGCGGGTGGAGCGTGCCATGAATCTGGCCGGTCTGATCCGTATTGGTCTGCCCCAGGTATGCGGCGAATCCCGAAGCGCCCTGGAGGCGCTGCTGGAAGTGGCCGACAGCATCATGACCTACCGGGCCCGCTACCGCACGGCCTTTCAGTTGGCGCCGGTGCTGGACCTGCTCCTCATGGACGAGGGCAACCCCAAATCCCTGGCCTTCCAGTTCAGCCAGTTGGTCGCCCACGTGGAGCACCTGCCCCGACAGAGCGACCGCCGCTTCGCCAACCCGGAGGAGCGCCTGTCTCTGGAGATGCTCACCGCTATTCGGCTGCTGGATCTCACCGGCATGCGCTGCAGCAAAGGTGGTGCGCAAACCGAATCGTTGGCGGCATTTCTGGAACTCATGGATGCCCGCCTCAAGGAATTCGCTCAGCAGATCAGCGCCCACTATTTGACCCGGGTTCAGGCGACGCCCCATTTTTCAATGATCGGCGGCGACCACCAGCCATGAAATACCGCATCCTCCACAAAACGGCTTACCGCTATTCGGAACCGGCCTCCCTCTCCCAGAACGAACTGTTCCTGAACCCCCGCGGGACCTTCATCCAGCGGGTGTTGCAAAGCCGATTGACGATTGTACCGGAACCCCAGTACCTGCACCAGCGAACGGACTACTTCGGCAACATCGCCCATGTATTCATGGTGCAGCAGCCCCACGAGGAGTTGGCCATGAGCACCGTCAGCATGGTGGAAACCTCCCTGCCGGTCACGCCGGCAGCAGCAGACACAGCGCCGTGGGAGGCCGTGGCTCGACGGCTGGCTGACCCAAGGGCAGCGGTGGAGCTGGCGGCCAACCAGTTTGTTTTTGTCAGTCCGCTGATCACGCTCAGCCCCGAGGCCATGGCCTATGGACGCCAATCCTTTCCACCGGGAGCGCCCGTATTGGCGGGGGGCCTGGACCTGGTGCAGCGGATCTTCACGGAATTCACCTATGACAAGTCGGCCACCACCGTGGATACCGCCGTGGACCAGGTGCTGGTCGATCGCAAAGGCGTCTGCCAGGATTTCGCCCATGTGGCCATCAGCTGTCTGCGTTCCCTGGGTTTGGCGGCCCGCTACGTAAGCGGTTATCTGGAAACGTCGCCGCCGCCGGGAAAACCCAGGTTGGTCGGTGCAGATGCCTCCCATGCCTGGATCTCCCTGTTTGTGCCGGATGCGGGTTGGGTGGATCTGGATCCGACCAACAACCTGATTGCCGGGGAAAGCCACATCACCGTCGCCTGGGGGCGTGACTACGGCGACGTCACCCCGGTGAAAGGCGTGGTCATGGGCGGCGGCGTACACGCGCTGTCCGTGACGGTGGATGTGGCGGCGCAATCATGATCAACTGAAATCAATCACCCTCGGAGGACCCCATGCGAAACATCCATCGAACTGTTATTTTGTTTCTGCTGACCTTATTTACCGCCGGCGCCGCCTTCGGCGACACAGCACCCGTCAGCGAAGCCACCCAGGAGTGTCTGGATTGCCACAGCGTTTTTCATCCCGGCATCGTTGCCGACTGGCAAAAGAGCCGCCATGCGCGGGTCACGCCCAAAGCGGCCATGGCCGTCGAGGAGTTACAGCGGCGGATGTCCAGCCAACATGTGCCGGAAGCCCTTCAGGGAACCAGCGTGGGGTGCGCCGAGTGCCATACCCTGAGGGGCGAATCCCACGCAGATACCTTTGAACACAACGGCTACGAGATCCATGTGGTGGTCAGCCCGGACGATTGCGCCACTTGTCACGCCTCCGAACGTGAGCAGTATTCGAAGAATATCATGGCCATGGCCGAAAAGAACCTGTCTGAAAACACGGTCTACGCCGACTTGCAGCGCACCATCCTGGGATCCCCCGAAGTCAAACCGGACCGGGTTCACTTTGAACCGGCCAACGACATGACCCGGGCAGATGCCTGTTACTACTGCCATGGCACCCGATTGAAGCTGACCGGCACCGAGACCCGCGACACCGATGCCGGGGAGTTGGAGTTCCCCGTGATCGCCGGCTGGCCCAACCAGGGCGTGGGCCGGGTCAACCTGGACGGCAGTCGGGGGGCCTGCTCGTCCTGTCACACCCGCCACCGGTTTTCCATCGAAATGGCCCGCAAACCGTATACCTGCAAAGCGTGCCACGTGGGCCCGGATGTGCCCGCCTATAAAGTCTACTCGGCCAGCAAACACGGCAATATTTTTTCTTCCATGCACCACGAATGGGATTTCAACGCGGTGCCGTGGACCATCGGTGAAGACATCCAGGCCCCCACCTGCGCCACCTGCCACGTCAGTTTGACGGTCAACACGGACGGCGACGTGATCAATCCGCGGACCCACCAGATGAGCGATCGGCTGGGCTGGCGCATCTTCGGCTTGATCTACGCCCATCCCCAGCCCAAGTCGCCGGACACCACCATCATCCGCAACAAGGCCGGCTTGCAGCTGCCCACCGACCTGGACGGCAGTTTTGCTGCCGACTATTTGATCACCGCGGAAGAAGCGGACACCAGGCGGTCGACCATGCAGCGCACCTGCCTGGCGTGTCACGATACATCCTGGGTGAAGGGTTATTTTGCACGCCTTGACAACACCATCGCCACCTCCAACGCGTCGGTGAAGACGGCCACCGAGCTGATGCAATCGATCTGGAACAAAGGCTATGCCCAGGGATTGGCCGGTGGCGGCAGCATCTTTGATGAATATATCGAACGGCGCTGGAGTGATATATGGCTGCTTTACGGCAACAACATTCGCTTCGCGTCAGCCATGGCCGGCGGCGGGGACTACGGTGTGTTCGCGGACGGCCGCTATCACCTGACCAGAGCCATTATGGACATGCATGATTGGCGGCAAACCCGCGATTTGATCCGGAAAACGCCTTAACCGGGGGAAAAAATCAGCCTGAGCCGGGCGTGGGTGGCACACCGGGTCGCTCGGTGCAGAAGGTGATCGAAAGGCGTGCGTTAATCCGGGTCCATCAGGGACGCCAGAATCCGCCCCGGCCCTGAGTCCCGATGATGGCTTGCCTTCAGATCCGTGATCAGACCCTGGTAGGACTCTGCTTCTTTGGATGGGTCCATGGCCCGGAGGCGCTTGACCGCTTCTCGGATGGCCGCCATGGATTGAATCAGTTTCTGGTAGTCAGAATAAAAGTGTGCCAGATCGCTGAGCAGCCGTGCATCGAAAGTCGTTTCCGGCGGGACCCAATCCTCGGGCTGTCGGTCTTGAATACGCCGCCATCCCAGGTAGGCCATGCCGGTTTCATCGTAGACCGATTGAACGTGACGCTGAACATCCGGTGGCAAATGCGCCAGGCTGCCCAACTCTTCTTCCATCACCCTGCGGATCCAGCGCCTTGCAGCAGAACGCCTGTCCACCCGCTTTCCCGCAGGGGTTTCAGTCTTTGAGGCCTCCAGATGTCGAGCGATTGACGCGTACAATCGCAGGAACCCGTCTTCTCCCGAAATCAAACGATGGCCATCGACGAATGGATCGGCGCCGACATCGGCAACACCTAATCGGCTGCAGAGCTGAACGGCCTGATACCAAGTCGGCACCCACACCAGTTGCTGCCGCATTTTCTCTTCGCTGCCAAAAATATCCGTGAACCGGCGCATGCTCAGGATGAAGTAAACACGTTTGGGAAAGGGCGACGGTACCGAGATGACGGCTTCACGGTCCCAGACAAAACACCCCACCTGGGGCGACCACGGCAGACCCAGTGTCTTGAGCCGGTAGGCGGCCGCAAGGACCGTATCGTCAATCGGAAGGGGAAGGAATTTTTCGGCTGCGTCTGAGATCATGGTTAAACCTCCACATGGTTTGGATGGCGGATATCATCAGACCGAAACTAACCATTGCGTCTGCAGCCGCAATGAGGGCGCCAAACGGGTCTTGTGTCCGGTAAAAACTATCATTTCCCAGGCCCTGATTCGTCAATGCGGGACCGTCCCAGGTCCGCGACCTTTTCGACGTAGGCACGGATGTCGCATTTGCGTTCCAGG
>JAGTUY010000531.1 GCA_018224455.1 Desulfosarcina sp. | reverse complement strand
GCCGCCGCCGCCGCCCATGCCCCGGCCGCCGCCGCCGCCCATGCCCCGGCCGCCACTGACGTTCATGCCCGGCTGTCCGGCGCCCGGCGTTGATTCGGTCTGCGCCAACACGGACTTTCCGGGAACGTTCCCGCGGGTCGATGGGCTGAGGTCGCCCCTTTTAAAATTCTCGACGACCTCTTTGACCATTCCGTGTTGACCGATGATCACCTTGATCGTCGTCGCGGCGAAAACCTGCATGGCTTTGGGGCCGCAGTTGCCGGTAATGACCGCTTCTACACCTTTGGATGCGACCAGACTGGCCGATTGGATGCCGGCACTGGTCGACAGGTCGGCATTGGTGTTTTCGATCACTTCGTAACGCATGTCATCCGTTTCAAGGATGATGAAGTACCGGCATCGGCCAAAGCGTTCGTCGATGGTTGATTCAAGATTTTTTCCAGCTGCACTAACGGCGATTTTCATTTTATGGTCTCCTTATGCTTGCTTTCCCACGCGACCATCACCCTTGCGTGGCACGGAAGATCTGTGCGGCGATTTCTCCAAAAACCCGGGTCCCCGGCGCGTCGGCATACTGCTCCTGGTATGAGACGCCGTCATCCCCGCATTTGACGATATTGGGATCGAAGGGAATCCGTCCCAGCAGCTTCAACCCGGCCCGCGCCGCCGTGCGTTCACCGCCGCCGGAACCGAAAATGTCGACAGATTCTCCGCAGTGGGGGCAGGTGTAGCTGCTCATGTTCTCCACCAGGCCGAGAATCTCCATGTTGACGGTCCGGCAGAAATTGATCGATTTTCTCACATCCGCCAGAGCGACTTCCTGGGGAGTGGTTACGATGATGGCGCGGGCGTCCTTGATCAGTTGGGCCACGGTCAGGGGTTCATCACCGGTTCCCGGGGGCGAATCGATGATCAGGTAGTCCAGGTCCCCCCATTCCACCTCGCCGATGAACTGGCGGATGGCGCCGTGCTTCACCGGCCCGCGCCAGATGATCGCATCATCCTTATTGGGCATCAGCGATTCGATGGACACCGCCGACAGGTTGTCGGAGTATCGCATGGGATCCAGCTTCCGGTTGGCGTTGGCGGCTAGCATTCCCTTGAGACCCAACATCCTGGGGATGTCGGGTCCATGAACGTCCACATCCATCAGCCCGACCGTTGCCCCCATTCCGGCCAGGGCAATGGCCAGGTTGACGGAGACGCTGGATTTGCCGACGCCGCCCTTTCCGCTCATAACGATGATTTTGTTTTTGATTCGGGTCAGGGACCGCCTGGCCTGCTCGTCCGGGCTGGGTTCCGGTGGTTTGTCCATAATGCCGATACCATTGGGTGCGTTTTTCACGGGATTGCCTCGATGTTGGGGAAACTTACGCTAGTATTATGATTGGGCGCGTGGCCCTGCGGTCACCGTTCAGCTGCGTTGAAGCCCAAAATTTGATTCAGGTGTGCCATAAGCCGCTCTCCATCGGCCCGGGACGGACTTGGGGGCAGCTGCATGGATATGCCGAGTCCTTCGCTGGCCTCATGAAAGGCTTCTTTGGAAAGCGAACTGACAGCCGCACTGTTGATCATGGGGTTGACGGCGACGAGCCGTCCAACGAGATCCAACCCCGTCATGTCGCCAAGACGCTCGTCTGTTACGACCAGGTCAACGGTTTGTTCTTTAATCGTCTTGAGTGCCTGGTCGCCGGATGCGGCCCAGTGGACGGTGCCGCCCTGTCTTTCAATTTCCGCGGACAAATCCGCAAAGTTGGATCGATCCGGTGTGACGAAGAGGTGTTGGGTCAATGCTTGCTCCTTCTCAGTGAACCAGTTTGCCGTTTTTTAGGCTGCAGCCACGGCATCCGGGCATCGCAAACCTGGGTGCCAGAGGACTTCCCGTTGCATATACCTCGAGCACACGATCCACTTCTCCGGCAATAAAGGGGACCAGCGTGATACCGCCAGCAGCGATGATCGTGGCCGGCGCCTGGGATACCGCACCGCAGATGAGAACCGGTACATCCAGCATCGTCAGGGTTTTTACCAGACTGCCCGGCCGCCCGGGATCGAAAAACACATAGGACTGGCCCGTGACCCGGTCATTTTCAATCTCCGCGATCAACAACCTCCGCGACGCATCAAAAACCGGGGAAATGCGGTTTTCCCAGACCGTAACGGCGACTTTCATCGTTTTCATCTTGGATGTCTGCCGAGAATCCGCCGATTGCTTCAGATATCCGTCCACACGGTCGGCAACCCACGTCTCAATAAAATTCTTCATGTCTTGGATCTGTTTTTGGGTGATGGTACCCAGCCCATGGCAAAGACTGAAAATCTGCGCTTCACTCCGGCCCAATGTTTTTGCGATCAGAAAGGTTTCCACCGTTCCGCCTTCGGGCAGGCGCCCGCATCCTCCGGCGGTACCCATGAATTCTTTATCAGCCAAGATGGGAACGCTTATTTTGATGAGACCGGCATCACATTCGCCGATCACCGGTTTTCGGGTTTTTTGGGCCTGAGCCATGAAGTGTTGATTGGCCGGTGCGCATATCGCAGCCAGTGAATCTGGGTTCGCCTTGATTTGCGGGCACAATCGATTACACCAGCGGGGCTTTCCCGTAAACCCGGTTCCTGAACGGTCGAATACGGCGCTGTTGATCGCAAACCGGTCAAAAAGCGTTTTTTCGAATTGAACCCATCCTTGCTTGGACAAGATGTCAGTCAACGCCATCGGTGTATAT
>JAGTUY010000530.1 GCA_018224455.1 Desulfosarcina sp. | reverse complement strand
GGATTCAGGTTCTGGTTCATGGTTTCGGAGATCCGGATGCTTGATTCATCTGAACGTCAACCGCCAAAAATGGGATGAAACACTTTGACCAGGGCCCGGTCCGGCAACACGTCCGCTTTTTTGACCGTCCGGCCGTTGACTGACACGATTCCGACCGAGCGGGGGGGAATGCCCAGATGAACGATCAGATCGGCAACCGTCGATTGGGCCGCCATGTGAACCAGGCACCCCGTTTCAGGGTTGTATCCCGGGACCCATTTGTCCAGCGTCCCGTATAGCTTAACGGAAAGCTGTATGGTCATTGGCATCAAAAGTCAAACGTCTTTTCCATGGCCTCGTCATCCACCACCACCACTTTGTTATGCGGCGGCAGCGGTTCCTCGTAGAACATCCGGGGCAGATGGTCGTCCGCGGGGGTAAATCCGGCCCGCCGGTTAAAGTCCCGCTCGGCCCTGAGTACGCGCAGCCCCAGTTCACGCCACATTTTTTCGTCAAACGGTTTCCCGGATTTGGCAGCGACCATGCGGTAGACCGTGGCAATCCCTTCAGGCGTAGCGAGCCCAGTCTGGGCAAAGTCGCAGATACCCACCGAATCCACGGCCGCCATGTGGATCTGCGTTTTGCGGGAGGCGTCTACCTGACCCTCGGCCGAAAAGCGGTCCAGCGTTCCCCCGAACGCCTCCAGGTTCTGGTCCACCACCCACCCGGCGGTATGGTCACCCCCCATTGGCGAAGTGGCATAGGTCACCGCCATGCCCTGGATCGCGCGCGGATCGTAAGCGGCCATACTCTGGTTCTTCATGACCGGCACCCGGTGGTGGTTGAAATATTTGCCCACGGCGGCCGGTCCATTGCCGATCAGTTTGCCGAATTCACTTCCTGCAGCCACCTCCTCGACCATCCGGATGGCGGCGGCGGCATCGCCGAACGGCTTGTACCCGGCATCCATGGCCACGGCCACGGCCACACCGGTGCTGATCGTATCCAGGCCAATGTCATCGCATAGAAAGTCCAGCCGGGCGATGGCGTCCAAGTCGCTGTTGCCGATCATGGCACCCATGGACCAGATGGTTTCGTATTCCAGGGAGGAGGTGACGTACCGGCCGTCCGGGTCGACAAACTCGTTCGAGCAGTCGATGATGCATTGCGCACACCCCTTGTGGGCGTTTTTGCCCCCGCGCTCACGGATGATCCGTGCCATGGTTTCGCCGCTGATTTGTTCGGCCCCCTCGAACTGCCCCTCGCGCGCATTGCGGGTGGGCAGGGCGCCGGCTTCATTGATCGGCGCCACCAGGCAGGCCGATCCCAGCGCCGGTAAAATCTCTCCGCTGAACGCGTCGGCCTTGACGGCTTTGGCATATTCCTTTGCCGCGGCCTTGAACGCCTCGGCGTCTGCCAACGGATCCACAGACTTGCCGCCCCGGCTGACGATGATCGCTTTGAGCCCTTTGGCACCCATGACCGCGCCCAGACCGCCGCGACCTGCCGCCCGGCAGGGGCGGCCGTCCAGATCGGTGGTTTGAATCGAAGCGGCAGCCAGCCGCATTTCTCCGGCCGGACCGATACAGGTGATGCTGCTGCGCTCCCCGTGGGCGGCTTTGAGTTTCTCCACCAACGCGTAGGTTCTCGACCCTTTGTGATCCATGGCGTCCAATAGCGCTGCGTTGCCGTCCGCATCGATGTTGAGGACCCAGCATTCGCCGGCCGGCGCCCTTTCTTCGACGACGAGGGCCGTGATGCCGAGATGGGCCAGCGCCGCCGCAACGGTTCCCCCCACATTGCTTTCCTTGATGCCGCCGGTCAGGGGACTTTTTGAGCCCACAGAGAGACGGCTGGTATTAACCAGCGGGGTGCCGCTGAAATAGCCCGGTGCGAAGATCAAAACGTTGTCGGGCCCAAGCGGGTCACAGGTAGCAGGAACATGGTCGTTGATGTATGAAGATGTCAACGCCCGCCCCCCTAAGCCCCGGTAGGCGTCGGGCACGGTCAGGTCCACCACCGTTTTTGCCGACATATCGACGCGGATGAATTTCATCGGGCCTCCTTTTCAAACTGATTGGGTCTAATTTTAGCACCGCGGGAAGCGCGGCACTTTAAACGTTTAGGCAAAAGACGGCGTGTGTGTATCCTGCTTGGCACGGTCGACGCTACCCTGCCGGCGTTTAGCGCCATTTTTGCGACAATCACGGGAGTATAAACTTTTTTGCTGCTGGGTTTCGTCAATCGTCACCCCCAGGCCGGCCAGATTGCGGAAGCAATATTCGCGGGCATCCGCCTCGAGCTGCTCCGGAACGAAAACCCCCTTTTCGGTAAAGGCATCATCCACCATCATTTCCACGAAAACCGACGCACACTGACCGGTCAGATAGGCTTCATGGCTGAGGCCGGAGGTTTCAAAGGCTTCCACCAGTCCCGGGCCCATGGCGTAGCTGTCGATCTGGATGGGATTTTCATCCTTGTAGCCTTCCACGCGGACCAAAAAGGACGCTTCTTCGGCCACGACCCCGTCATTGATGATGGCTTTGAGTTCGTCCGGATATTTGGGCGCCGGCGGGCATAGCTTGAGGATCAGGTCCATGGGCACGATTTTCGTGCCGTTGACATCCACCGGTTCGTCGGAAAGCAGCCCCATTCGGTAGAACAGTTCGGAGAGCTTGACACCGAAGCCACCGTATTTGAACTCCACATTTTTAACGCCCTTGAGCACCTTGTCGGCCAGCAGCCCCATGGTAATTGGTTCATCGTGTTCGTGGTCCACCATGCGGATTTCCCGATCGATGCCCCTCAATTTCATCCGGATGGGACGGCTGAAGGGTTTGTCCGTGACGTGCTTTCCGTTTTCAAAGCGAAAGGTCTTGTAGGCCATATCCCAGAAGGCGACTTCCGGTGACCACCAGAAAGGAGTAAATCGCTTGGTAAGAACATTCTCGAAGACAAAAATGCTGATGGTTTCGCAGCGGTCCATTTTCTCGACGGCTTCCCTGGCCATCACGTTGGCCAGGCCTGGGGATGAACCGCCCCCGACGAGTGCGGTGAGGCCCTTGGCCTTGAATTTTTCATGCCATTCGGAAAAGAGCAGCTCGTAGCTTTCCACAAAACCGATATCTTCCATGGGGCCCGCCATGTCAAAGTAGGAGGCGTCGACCGCCAGCGCCGCTTCCATGACAAGCAGGTTGAAATCCAACGGCAGGCCGTTGACAATCAGATCGCAACCCTTGGCCGCCCGGATGACGTTGTCGACGTCACTGGCATCCAGTTGAAGGGCCGTGGCCTTGTTCAGCGAATTGCTCAGCGCTTCCGCGGCTTTGCGGTCATAATCCGCGCAGATGATTTCAGACACCCCCGGATGCTCATTCAATCGCTTGGCAATCGTACTTCCCTGAGCGCCGACCCCGATCACAATGATGCGTTTCATGCGTTCTCCTTAAAAACTGAACTGGGCATCAACACAATCCGACTTCGGGTGCAGGTCCCGCCGGACAGCTTATCCATTGATGGGGTTACGATTATAATCAGATTGGGTTGATTGCCGGGCGCTGACGCGCCGCTGTCGACCGAGACGAAGACTGCCCCCAGCCTTCACATAGAGGAACCAAAAACTTTTTGCAATAAATATTTTGACAAAATTAGCGTTAATCGCTAATAATGTTATTATTATTGATTGAATTCGTTATTTTGATAAAACCATGCCCAAATACAGGGAGGGCGCCGGACGTGAAAACAACCTCATCAGGGGCGCAAAAACTGGATCGCGTCGACCGAAAGATGGTTTCCCTGCTTCAAAAAGACGGCCGCATGCCCATCGTCAGCATCGCCAAGATACTCGGCATTGCGGAAACCACCGCCAGGAGTCGTTTGAAGCGGCTGATCACTGAGCAAGTCATCAAGGTGATCGCGGTCAGCAACCCGATCCGGCTCGGATTCGAAATCATCGGCAACATCAAACTCAGCATCGACCTGAAGAAAAAAGATGGTATTCTACAGGCTCTCAAAGCGATCGACACCCTGAATTACGTGGCATTGACCACGGGCGGCAACGACATCGATATCGAATTCATTGCCGGCTCCCTGTCTGAATTCAAAACACTCATTTTTGAACGGATCAGCCAGATCGATGGCGTCAATTCGGTAGAGACGTCACTGATTGTGGAAATTATCAAAGATACGTGGGATTATGGAACGGCATGGGATGATTAGAAGCTGATCTCAAAAATTAGGATCTTGGTTCAACATCAAAGCGGGTTTGCGTTTCAACCCGCAGACATACCGCCGTATGTCGAGGACTTGAAACGAGGAACCAATGCAGAGATTGGGCCAATAGACATTTTTGAGATAGCATATAGCAAAGGTGTCGAAAACACGTATGGTCACAAAAGTTCGGCGAAAAATCGCAATTCATGGTTGGTGGATGGGCATGTTGAGCCGAATGTTAATGCGGGTTGGTCAAGTACAAACGTTTTTCGACACCCGCGACGCAGAACATGTGGGCCTAAAAACCTTTG
>JAGTUY010000529.1 GCA_018224455.1 Desulfosarcina sp. | reverse complement strand
CGCCCGTTCGGTGGTGGGCGGCAACGTCTGGCTGACCGAATCCATCCCGCCCGATACCACCGTGATGATGGAAATGCCCAGACTGATTATCAAGGAGGCCCGCGGAGCCCCACGTACCGCTGCAAGGAGAATATCATGACCGTTCATCATGCCATTGACACCACCATCGGCAAGACGCCCCTGGTCCGGCTGAACCATACAGGGGCCGGTCTTCATGCGGAGATCGTCGCTAAACTGGAATTTTTCAACCCGCTGGGCAGCGTCAAGGACCGCATCGGCGCCGCCATGATCGACGATGCGGAAAAAAAAGGGTTGATCGGGCCGAACACCCTGATCGTGGAGCCCACCAGCGGCAACACCGGCATCGGGCTGGCCTTTATCTGTGCGGCGCGGGGCTACCGGCTTTGCCTGACCATGCCGGAAACCATGAGCGTCGAGCGCCGGAAACTGCTGCATCATTTGGGGTCGCAGCTGGTGCTCACCCCCGGTCCCCAGGGTATAGTCGGGGCCATCGAAAAAGCCAACGCCATTATCGCGGAGAATCCAGGGGCGTATATGCCCAATCAGTTTGCCAACCCGGCCAACCCCCGCATCCACCGGGAGACCACGGCCGAGGAAATCTGGGCGGACACGGCCGGTGATGTGGACATTTTGGTGTCAGGCGTGGGCACCGGCGGCACCCTCACCGGTATAGGAGGCTTTCTCAAGGAGAAAAAACCCGGCTTCCAGTGTGTGGCCGTGGAGCCGTCCGCCTCGCCGGTGCTTTCCGGCGGCGACAAGGGACCCCACAAGATCCAGGGTATCGGTGCCGGCTTCGTGCCCCAGGTGCTGGACCGGTCGCTGATCGACGAGGTGATCACCGTGTCAAACGAGGACGCCTTTGAGACGGCCCGGCAACTGGCAGCCAGGGAGGGTATTCTGTGCGGCATCTCCTCCGGCGCGGCGGTGTGGGCGTCGATTCAGGTGGCGTCGCGGGCGGAAAATGCCGGCAAGCGCATCGTCACCATTTTGCCCAGTACGGGCGAACGGTACCTGAGCACGGAGCTCTTCCTTTAATCGTTGAGCTGTATATCCTTCCCCGCCAGCACCCGGTTCATGTTGCGCACGGCGCACATCTTGCCGCACATGGTACAGCTGGCCTCATGCTCGGGTTGCGAGCTTTCCCGGTAGCGCGCGGCCTTTTCCGGGTCCATGGCCAGACCCAGCATCCGTTTCCAGTCCAGGTCCGCCCGTGCCCGGCCCATGGCATCGTCCCACTCTCTGGCACCGGGGATGCCCTTGGCGATGTCGGCGGCGTGGGCGGCGATGCGCACGGCAATGATGCCCTCTTGCATGTCTTCCCGATCGGGCAGGCGCAAATGCTCGGCCGGGGTGACGTAGCAGAGGAAGTCGGCGCCGCTGGCCGCAGCCACGGCGCCGCCGATGGCGCTGGTGATGTGGTCGTAGCCGGGTGCCACGTCGGTGACGATGGGTCCCAGCACGTAAAACGGCGCGCCATGGCACAAGCGCTTTTCCAGCATGATGTTGCCGGCGATTTCGTTCAACGCCATGTGGCCCGGCCCTTCGATCATCACCTGGACGTTCTTCTCCCAGGCCAGCTGGGTCAACTCCCCCAAGGTGATCAGCTCTTCGACCTGGCTGGCGTCGGTGGAATCGTGCAGGCAGCCCGGCCGGCAGCCATCGCCCAGGCTAAGGCTGACGTCGTACGCCTGGCAGATCTCCAACAATCGGTCGTAGTATTCGTAAAAGGGGTTTTCCCGGTTGTTGAGCTGCATCCAGGTGAACATGAGGGAACCGCCACGCGAGACGATGTTGGTGATGCGCTCCCGGCGGTTGATTTTTTCGGCGGCACTGCGGTTGAGGCCGGCATGAATGGTGAGAAAGTCCACCCCGTCCTCGCAGTGGCGTGCCACTACATCAAAAATCTCGTCCACCGTGAGATCCTTGAGGTTCTTGTCGTAAAAGCCCACGGCATCGTAGATGGGAACGGTGCCGATCATGGCCGGCGACATCGAAACCAGCCGGCGACGGAATTCCCGGGTCTTGCCATAGCAGCTCAGGTCCATGATGGCTTCGGTTTTCAGCGCCAGGGCCAACCGGACCTTGTCCATCTCCCGATCGACATCGCAACAGTCCTTGGAAATGCCCAGGTTGACGTTGATCTTGGTGCGAAGCCCATGGCCGACGCCTTCCGGGTCCAGGTTGGTGTGGTTCCTGTTGGCCGGGATGATCACCTTGCCGGCGGCGATCAAATCGCGCAGCGTTTTGGGTGCCATCTTCTCTTTTCGGGCAACGATGTTCATCTGGGACGTGATGATGCCCTGGCGGGCGGCGTCCATCTGGGTGGTGTAAGTCATGATTGTTCCTTATGTTCGAGAGTTCAAGGGTTCAAGGGATCAAGGGATGGCTGCCCAAGATGGCCTCGATAACAACATCCGCCTGCTTGGCGGCGGCAAGGCCAACGACGGCGGATGTGGGCGGCATGGTATCGGATACTTCCGAGCGCCCGTCCCCCACCAGGTAAAAGCCATTGCGCACGCCACGGGTCCGGATCCGATTGCTGCCCCCCCAGCCGCCGATTCCCGATGCGCATACCAGCAGACGGGGATCGGCCATGAGGGCGTCGGCCATCATTTTCTTGTCCCGGGCGCGGTCCAGGGCTTCTACGATCATGTGGCAACGTTCGAACGCCTGGCCGATGTTGGCGGCATTCAGCTGTATGTCCAAGGCCTGCATGTCAAGGTCAGGGTTGATCCGCTTCAGGTTTGCTTCGAGTGCGGTCACCTTTTTCATGCCCACCTGGTCGATGAAATAAAACTGGCGGTTCAGATTGGATGAGGCCACATGATCGAAGTCGGCAACCACCAGCCGGCCGATGCCGGACCGCACCAGATGGGCGGCAGCGTTCGAGCCCAGGCCGCCGGCTCCGGCGATGCCAACGCATACCGATCCCAGGCACCGGATCTGATCATCCGTAAAATGGGTCTGCAGGCCGATGAGAAATGGATTATTCGTCATGGATCAATTCTGTTCCAATCCCGGAAGCAATCCAGCCCTTCGCCTCCAGTCTAAACCGCTTCCGCCTAAACGCCTAACCGTTGCCAATCCTTGAACACCGGCTGCCAGCCTGCCCGGCGGAGCATGTCCACCATTTCCGGTGCTGAGCGTTCATCGGATATGTCGAACTGGCCGGTGTTGGCCGTTTTGTCCGTTCTGCCGCCCACGGCCGTGCAGGAACCGGCAGACATGCGGGTGACACCCAACGGCAGGAGCCGGTCCCGGAACCGGGCGCTTTCCCGTGTGGAGATGGTGATGCCTACGCGGGGCATGAACAGGCGCAGGGCGATCATCGTCTGGACGATGTGGCGGTCTTCAACGATGCATCCGGGTTGGTAACCGCCCACGTGGGGCCGCATGCGGGGCAGGGATACACTGATCTCCGTCTGCGGGTAACGGTCCTGGAGGTAGCAGGCGTGCAGGCCGGTAAAGAAGGCGTCGCGTCGCCAGTCGTCCAGACCCAGCAGCGCCCCCACGTTGACTGCCCGCATGCCTGCCCGGCAGGCGCGCTCCGGTGCATCCAGGCGGAAGCGGTAGTTCCGTTTGGGACCTCCGGGGTGCAGCCGGCTGTAAAGCGCCTCGTTGTATGTTTCCTGGTAGATGGTCAAGCTGTCGACCCCGGATTCGATCAGGCGTCGGTAGTCTGCCTGCGACAAGGCATAGATCTCGATGCCGATGGCCGGGAAATAGCGGCCAAGCATCTTACAGCAGCTCTCGATGTAATCCACGCCGGCGATATCCGGCGCGTCGCCGGTGAGAATCAGGACGTGCTTGAGTCCGGTCGCGGCAATGGCCCGGGCTTCGGTCTCCACTTCGTCTACGGTCAACCGGCGGCGGACGATGCGGTTGTTCCGGCTGAAACCGCAGTACAGACACTGGTTGGTGCAGAAGTTGGACAGGTACAGCGGCGTATACAGCACCATGGTGCGGCCGAATTGGGCGATCGTCAGGGAGTGGGACTTCTGGGCCATCGGCTCTAAATGCGGCGCGGCCGCTGGCGACAAAAGACTCAAATAATCTCCGGGGGAGAGCGTGTGTTTACCCAGCACCCGTTGAACATCACCCTCGGTTACCGATTGAACCTGGCGGAAAAATTCGCCGTCGCCATAGGCGGCATAGCGTTCGTAAAAGTCCATGGGTTGCGCTTTATTCCTGCTGGTAGAGAAAACCGGTCAGCGGGGAGGATGCTGCCGCGTGGGTCTGCATGGCCCCCAATCCGGCGTGCCAGGCATCCCTGCCTGCTCTGATGGCCGCGGCAAAGGCCCCGGCCATGGCCACCGGGTCCGCGGCGCTGGCAATGGCCGTGTTCACCAGGCAGGCGTCGGCGCCCATCTCCATGGCTTCGCAGGCCTGTGAGGGTTTGCCGATGCCTGCATCCACCACCACGGGGATGGTGATTTCATCGATAATGATCTGCAGCATTTCCCGAGTGGTGAGCCCCCGGTTGGTTCCGATGGGTGCGCCTAACGGCATCACGGCGGCGGCGCCCGCAGCCTCCAGTTGGCGGGCGACGATGGGGTCCGCGTTGATGTAAGGCAGCACCACGAAGCCCTCCTTTACCAGGATTTCGGTGGCCCGGACGGTTTCGTGGCCGTCAGGCAAAAGATGTCGGTTGTCCGGGATGACCTCGATCTTGACCCAGTTGCCGCAGCCGGTGGCCCGGGCCAGTCGGGCGATGCGCACGGCCTCTTCGGCAGTGCGCGCACCGGAGGTGTTGGGCAGCAGCTGCATGTCGTCGGGGATGTGCCGCATCACGTTGTCGGTGGTTGCCGTAAAATCCACCCGACGCAGGGCCACGGTGATGATTCGGGATCCCGAGGCCGCAATAATTTTCGGGATCATGTCATCTGCAGGATACTTGCCGGTGCCGATCAGCAGGCGCGAGTCAAACGCATGCCCGCCAATGGTTAGGGCATCCGTGGAATGGGTTGGCTTCATGGCTTCATCCTCCGCCCACGAATTTGAGGATTTCGAGGGCATCGTTTTGCTGAAGGGTGATTTGGTCCAAATCGGCGGATGTGACGATCGTCAGGTTGTGTTCTACCACCACCGTACCCGGGTCCAGATCCTTCTCCCGGATCAGGTCCGCGATGGTGATGCCTGCCGCCACCGGTGTCGTTTGCCCATTGAGCAGGATGTCCATGGTCGTCTCCGTACTGCGGTCGATAGGCGGTGCGTCGTTGTTTAGGAGCAGCTATCCGCCGGGCAAAAAAAAAGGCCTGCCGAAAGGGGCAAGCCTGACAAAAAATTCGAAACCGCGTCTTCTTGTCTCAGCTTTCCTACGGCAGTATTATCTGCATCAGGTTCAAAGGGTCGGCGCCGTTGCGCCATCTCAGCCCGATTGTCGGGGCACCCCCAGCGTTCAAATTATAGTTGTATAGTAAAGGGTGTTGTCGGCAAAGTCAAGCGATGACCCGCGAGCGTAAACGGTACGACTGCCACCTATCTGATGGCCACACTGGCGCCGATCTGCTGAAAGCGGTTTTCGATGTCGAAATGCCCCCGGCCGATCTGATAGACGTTCCTGATAATGGTCTTTTCCGGGCAGGCCAGCCCGGCCAACAGAATGCACGAGGCCGCCCGGATGTTGTCCGGATCGGTGTCCGCACCCTTGAAGGCGGTGGGTCCGTTGACGATGGCCAGGCCCTCCTCTTCATCCAGGTTGATGGAAGCCCCGAGTTTTCTCAGTTCGGCCACCTGGCTGAAGCGCTTGTCGAAAATGCGCTCCCGGATGTAGCTTTGGCCGTCGGCAATGCAGGAGAGGGCCATGATGGCCGGCTGGAAATCCGTGGCGAATCCGGGGTAGGGGCAGGTGAGCACGTTGACCGGTTTCAGACCTCTGCCCGGGGACGACACGTCCAGCACATGCCCGTTGATGCCGATCTCGATCCCCATCTGCATCATTTTTTCGATGAGAATCCGCAAATCCCCGGGGGCCACGCCGATGATGGAGATCTTGCCCCCTGCAATCCCGGCGGCCATCATGAACAAGCCGGCATCCAGCCGGTCGTTCATGGCGTAGTGGTCGATGGGAGTCAAGGCCGGCACCCCCTCCACGGTCAGGGTACGGGTGCCCAGGCCGTGAATTTTGCCGCCCATCTTGATCAGAAAATTGGCGAAATCGTAGATTTCGGGATCGGAGGCGGCATTCTCGATGACGGAGACACCTTTTGAAAAGGAGGCCGCCATCATCAGGTTCTCCGTGCCGGTGTGGCTGGGAAAATCCAGGTACATGGTGCTGCCCGTAAAGACTTCGCCGCTGATGACAAAGTCATCGCCGCTGGTGATCCGCGCCCCCAGCCGGGCGAATCCCCGGTAGTGGTAGTTCAGGTTCCGGGCTCCCAACGGGCAGCCGCCGACACTGGGTAGCCTGACTTCACCCAGCCGTTTAAGCAGCGGCGGGATGAAGAGCACAGACGCCCGCAGGCGGCAGGTCAGCGATTCGGGAAGGTCCGGGCGGGTCAGGTGGGTGGCATCCACGCAGACCACTTTCTCGTTGGCAAAATAGTCCACCGTGGCGCCCACATGGCGCATGAGTTCAAAGGCCACGAGGATGTCGTTCAGCGGCGGCACGTTGCGGATCACGCTGCATCCTTTTTCAGGCAGCAGGGATGCAGCCAGCATGGGCAGAAGCGCATTCTTGGACCCCTGCACACAAACACTGCCGGATAGGGGTTTGCCCCCTTCGATTTCAATATACGCCTGACCGGTCATTAGATTTTCCTCGTTTTTGGATGGGTATTAAAATGCGTAAACAGCAGGTGCTCAACGCAAGGCATCCGGATCCTCGCTGACGGAATCGAATTTGAAGCCATCTTGAGCAAACAGTTCCTGACAGGCCGTAACCGCATCGGCATCGTACTGCTTGCCTTTTTTTTGGGCAAGTCTCGTCAGGGCGGCCTCGATCCCGCGGGCGGGGCGATAGGGTCGAAAAGAGCTGTTGGCCTCCATGACGTCGGCCACCGCCAATATTCTCGCCTCCAGCATAATCTCCTCTCCGGTAAGGCCCTGGGGGTAGCCCGAACCGTCCAGACGTTCATGATGCTGAAGGACGATCTGGGCCACCGGCCACGGAAAGGGGATGTTTTTCAGGATGTCAAAACTGACCTGGGAATGAATTTTGAGCATCTCCAATTCCGCATCCAACAGCCTGCCTGACCGGCTGAGGATCGAGACGGGGATGCGGATCTTGCCCACATCGTGAAGGATTCCGGCAATGCGAATACCCTCTATGGTCGTGGTGGTAAGGCCCATTTTTCCGGCGATGGTGCAGGCCAGCTGGGCCACCCGCTGTTGGTGGCCGGCCGTGTAGGGATCCCTGATTTCCGCCATAAGGGCCATACTGCGGATGCTGGCGTCGAGCATGTCGCGTATTTCAGCAGTTTTCTGCGCAACCTGGTGCTCCAGAAGCACGTTCTGGGATTCCAGCTGCCGTCTCATCTCCTCAAGCGACAAATGGGTCTGAATCCTGGCTTTGACCTCTGCTGCGTGAAAGGGCTTGGTGATATAGTCTACCGCGCCCAATTCAAATCCCCTGGTTTTGTTCACGGTTTCACTCATGGCCGTGATGAAAATAATCGGAATGGCCGTGGTCTTTGGATTGGCTTTCAACCGGGTGCATACCTCGTAGCCGTCCATCTCCGGCATCATGATGTCCAGGAGCACCAGGCCCGGTCTATGTTTAGCCGCATATTCCAGGGCATTGGGACCGTTTTTGGCGATGCCCAGCCGGTACTCCGTTTTCAGGGTGTTGACCAACAGGTCGAGGTTGGTGGCGTTGTCATCTACAATCAGAACCAAGGGGCGCGATGCATTCATGGGGTTCCCTGTCCATTTTTGTTGATTTTCCTAATGGTTTCCAATGCCTGGTCATAGTCGTAGCGGTTGACCTGGTCTTCCAGCGTTTTTAGACTGAACGGATCGATATATCCGCATCGGGCAGCCTGTCGCCTGAGGGCAGGCATGATTTCCATGATCGGTGCCGGGTCGGCCAGTTCAATGGCCTCGGTCAGCTGTTTCAACAGCGCATCGACCGGCAGACCGGTTACGGCGGATGCCGAATCGGCGGCATCCGCGGTCCCGCACTCCTGCAGCATTTGAATCGATTCGAGAACCTGGTCCAGGGCGGACACCGCACTGTCGATCAACCCCTCCAGGCGGGAAGGGTCGACATCCGTGGAAAAATCCCCGCGGCAGGCGTCTTCCAGCGCCTGTGCGGTTGTTTTCAGACGAGCGGCACCGATGTTGGCGGCACTTCCCCTGAGGCCATGCGCCAGTTGGCACATCTGCCCCGGGTCGTTGGCGGCAAGGGCCTGTCTTAATTGTTGCGCGGTCTCCCGGTTATCCGCGTGAAAGCCGGTCAGAATGCGGGTGAACGTGGAGCCGTCCAGATTCATTGCCGCCAAGGTCTGCGCGATGTCGATTCCCGGGAGTTCGGCCGGAAGGATTCCACCACTTTCAGGGGATTTCCCGGATGCAATAAGTCCTTCGTCTTCCAGAATTTCTCCACCATCGGCATCCGGGACTGGGGGGGCCTCATCTTCCTCAGATGCAATCTGTTCCGATAGACGCCCGCGGGTCCGCAGCAACCTCCAGAGGGTGTGAAACAGGCGATCCTGATTGACCGGTTTGGAAATGTAGCCGTCCATGCCTGCTTCCAGGCATTTCTCCTCGTCGCCTTTCATGGCGTGGGCCGTCATGGCAACGATGGGAATCGTCCCCCCTTGCGGCAGTTCACGAATCTTCCGGGTGGCCTCGTAGCCGTTCATCCGGGGCATTTGAATGTCCATGAGCACGGCATCGAACGGGGTGTCACGGATGGCCTGCACGGCCGCCTCGCCATTGTTGACGATGGTGACGGCGATTCCGGCGCCTTCCAATATGGCCTGGGCCACCTGCTGGTTGGTGGGATTGTCTTCGGCCACCAGAACCCGAATTCCTTTCAGAGGCTTCCGGTAAATTGAGGCTCTCGTCGTGAACTGTTTTTTGCGGCCGGCTCCCTTGCCGCCCGCCTTCCCGAAACCGTCCATAATCGCGTCAAAAAGCGTCGACGGATAGATGGGCTTGGTCAGAAAGCCGTTGATTCCCGCTTTCTCCGCTTCGATGCGCTGCTCTTCCTTGCCGAAAGCGGTCATCATGATGATGGGCATGGACAGCTTCAACTCCTGCCGTATCTTTTTGGAGGTTTCGATACCGTCCATGGACGGCATCTTCCAGTCCATCATGATCAGGTCAATGGGGTTGTTGCGCAGCGAATGATCATGCAGCCGACTCAGGGCTTCCGGTCCGGAAGCGAGGGCTTCAACCCTGAAACCCAAAGACGCCAAAATCTTGCGCATGACGGCTCTGCTATCGGCCAGATCGTCGACCACGAGGACGTTCAAGCCTTGAATATCCGGGGGGACCACCAGCATCGTGCCCGGTTTGGCAGACGGTCGGCGCAACCGCACGGTAAAGAAAAAGGTGCTGCCCCGGCCCAACTCGGTTTCCAGCCCGATGTCGCCGCCCATCATCGTCACTAGCTGCTTGCAGATGCTCAATCCCAGGCCGGTGCCTTCGTATTTGCGGGTTGAAGAGGTGTCTGCCTGGCTAAAGGGCTCGAAAAGCAGGTCGAGGTATTCCGGAGCAATGCCGGTGCCCGTATCCTTGACGGAAAAGGTGAGAATGACCTCGTCGGCCGCCGCTCCGGCCTCCGGTTCATTCACCGTCTTGACGCCCAGCAGGATCACGCCGCCAGAATCGGTGAATTTGATGGCGTTGTCGATCAGATTGGTCAGAATCTGCTGCAGCCGCAGGGGATCGCCCGTGATGACCTTGGGAGTCTCTGCGTCGACGTCCACCAGGAGTTCGATGCCTTTTTCGGCTGCCTTGTTGACGAACAGGTCCATGACCCGGTCAAGCACCTGGCTCAACCTGAAAACCCGTTCTTTCAGTTCGAACTTGCCGGCTTCGATTTTGGAAAAGTCCAGAATATCGTTGATGATACCCAGCAGTGAGTATGCGGACCTGTGGATGATGTTCAGGTAGTGTTCGACTTTTGGCGGCACCGTTTCGCCAAGGGCCAGATCCGCTGCGGCGATCACGCCGTTCATGGGCGTGCGGATTTCATGGCTCATATTGGCCAGAAACTCACTTTTGGCCCGGGTGGCGATTTCGGCCAGTTCTTTGGCCTTTTGTAATTCCCGGTCCGTTTGCTTGTGCAGATCCATTTCGACCTTCAAGCTTACATGTGAAGCCTGGATCCTGCGGTTGAGTTTCAGGACCACGCCGGTGAAGGCGGCCAGAATGCAAAAGGCGGCACCGGCAAAAACCAGCCAATGCCCGTAGCTGCGCAGAACATCCGTGAGGGTGATTTTGCCCAAATCTTCATACGGTCCGACTTTCAAGGCCTTCAAGCAGTCGTGTACCGGCTGATAATTCAAGGGGATGGTCCAGCCCGCGCAACCGGCCGCTGCGGCCGCGGGTGAATCCGGCTGCATTTGCAGCAGGGCCACGGCGACTTTTTCGGCCAACGCGTCAGGGGTGTGTCTGACCTTGGCCATGGGCCAACTGGGATATTCGCGCGTGGTGCACAAATAGGGCGTGGGATCATCCGCTTCATGAAGCCGGGGGAACACGTAAAAATCGTCCAGGTCGATTTTGCCTTCGGCGCTGAGATTTTCCAGTGTACCGGTTCTCACCGTGCCCGCATCGACCACACGATCCCGTACCGCATATACAACCCGGTCGTGGGTTTCGTCGAAGCGCAGCGTTTTGAAGTCGCGGTACGGATCGATCCCTTTTTCTTTGAATTCCCGCCAGGCCATGAGCCATCCGCCCAGCGAGGATTCGGCGACCGCCATGAAGGACTTGCCGTTGAGGTCGCTTAAGGAACGGATCTCTTTTCGATCCCTGCGGCAAAAAATAACGCCGCCGTAGCGGGTGAACACACCGTTGGCACGCTGCTCTTTCAGCGTGGCGATACGACTGGTTTGATGCCGGTACTCCAGCCCGACGTAAAATGCCGAATTGGCCAGGATAAAATCAACCTCCCCCGCTTGCACGCGGGGATCGATCTGGTCGTGGGCCAGCGGAACGATGACGAAGCGCCGGCCGGCAACCTGCCGGGTGAGATATTCAGCCGTGGGCGACCAACTATCTAAACACTGCTGCGGGCCTCTGATGGCCAGCACGCCGATTTTAAGGGGCACCTCTTCAGACCATGATTGACCCACATTCAGACAACTGACAAGCAGGGACACTAAAAATAGAACATCAATCAGGCGGAGCCGGCATGGGTTATTTTCGAAAATTTTCATCGAAACTGGTTCCCCGTTTCAGGCTTTTACCACCGCCTGCCTGATATCGTTTTTGCCATTGTGCTTGACATGATACATCAATTCGTCTGCGGCCTTGACGGCTTCGTCGACGCTGTCGGGGGCCGAGTGATAAGTTGCCAGACCGATGCTGAAGGTAACGCTCCACCGGTTTTTCTGCATGATGTCCAAAAGCTGTTTTTGAAGTTTCCGGGCGACCAGGGCAGCGGATTTTTCCTCTGATTTAACAAGCAGGACCACAAATTCGTCTCCACCGAATCGAGCGACGATATCGATGGCACGCACATGGTGTTTGATGGCTTCAACCACCGTAATCAGCAGGCGATCGCCCGTGTGATGCCCGCAATGATCGTTGATCTGTTTGAAATCGTCGATGTCGATGACCATTAACGAAAAAGGGTTCTGGTATCTACGCGATCGATTGATTTCCGTTTTGGCCAATTGGAGAAACGCCCGCCGGTTGGCCACTCCCGTCAACGGATCCATCATGGCCAGTTTCTTCTGGGTCTCCAGGATGTTTTTGTGCCGGGCGATCATCAAGACGATAAACAAAAAGACCACGAGCCTGAAGGATTCATTGAGCAGGGGAATGAAGGAAATCGAAAAACGATCGATCATGGACAGGTCAGCCAGAAGCCAGGAAAAGGCGCTCACGACTGATATCAGTACTCCCCAGTGTCTACCACCCAGCCAGGTGACGGTGATTATCGGCATGAGGTATAACAACGAAAAGGCATATTCCGGGCCTGTCAACAAGCGAAGCCACCCGATTAAAAAAACGAGCGAAAAAACCGCAACCAGCAATAGCGGTATAAAAAAGCGCCTGTGCTTCTCAATCAACTCTTTCATGGTATCGACCCTGAAATCCCGGCTAACTTTTCCCCGGATCGTCACGTTCTTTGAAAACTTCTTTTGGCGGACAGGACCCGTTACCGGTTTTGAAACTGGCCAACGGCGTCTTTGCCGGCTTCCTTGATGGCGAACAGGGCCTGGTCGGCGGCGGCGATCAAGCCGTTTAAGTCCGTGGCGTGTTGTGGGAAGGTGGCTATCCCGAAGCTGGCCCGCAGCCGGACCTCGATGCCCTGATCCAGGACATAGACCGTATTTTTCATACTGGCACGGATCTCGGAAGCTTTTTGCAGTGCCCGGGGTTGATCCATCCCCGGCAAGACCACCACAAACTCGTCTCCCGCGTAGGCCACGGCAAAAGCCGGCTCCTGCAGACAATTGGCGATGGTACCGGCCACTTTCTGGATGGCCCGGCTGCCATTGAGGTGACCATGGGTGTCAACGATTGTTTTGAAATGGTCCAAGTCCATGAATATCACAGAAATCGGGGTGTCCGCGTTTTTGGCACCGTCAATCCATACGGCGAGAGACTGGTACAGATAGCGTTGGTTGTATAGGCCGGTCAATCCATCCCGCAGGGCTTGATCCCGAAATCGTTGTTCGCTTTCCCGCAACGCCGCTTCGGCCTTTTTGCGCTGAGAGATATCCACCATGGCAATCGCCACTCGTTCCAGGGTATCTTCGTGGCCTGAGACGACCAGTGATTTTCCTAAAACGATTTTGGGCTCACCCGTTGTGGTCACGATGGTCTCTTCCCGTTCTTCCGCGGTATTCCCTGCAGCCGCCAGCAGGATGATCTCCCGGGCCATTCTTAGAAAACCCTCCGCTTCCGTTGGAATAAAATCACCGCTGGGTCCGGCGCTGTCGGCAACACCCATCAGTTTTAAAAAGGCCTGATTGTAGTCAACGGTTTTGATCAACGACCAGCAATGGTGGACCTCCCGGGGATGCCCCTCCAGGTATTCCCTGAAATTGGTAACGTCGGATGCACGCAGTTTTTCCAGATAAGCTTTCAGATGGGAGACATCCCATTCGATCAGGGCGATGGGTGCAGATTGAAACAATTGGCGATAGCGTTTTTCACTTTCCCTGAGGGCCTCCTCAGTCCTTTTCATATCGGTATAATCTTCAACGATGGCCATCACACCGCCAACGGCGTCATCGCTTCCAGGTACGGGGCTGAAATAGCAGCGTAGATGGATATTAGCCCCCTGGGGGGAGATGTAGGGACGTTCGGTGACCACCGGTTTGTTTTGGGCGATGCAGCGCTGGATATCGGCTACAATCCCCGATGCAGTCAGGGGCCGACAATCGAAGATGTTCATCGATGCCGGGTCATCGGAGGAAGGCCAGGCAAACATGCTCAGCATTTTGCGGTTGATACCGGTGATGACGCCCTGGGCGTCGATGGTGAAAATTCCCAGCGGCGTGCTATCTCCCAATAGCCGATTTCTCTCTTTTATGGCCTTGAGTGCCCCATCGGCCTTCTGGCAGCGTTGTTCAATGTCTTTCAACCGGGTCACCTCTCGGCGCAATGTCTCGATCTCAGACAGGAGCGGCTCTGTTCTCTCCAATTCCTTTGGCATGTGTGGACCCTTTTCGAAAATGCCCTTGTGCTTTCATCTAATATACGAATATCATAGGCTTACCGTGGGCTATGCCCACATGTCAAACCCATTCGCGAAAGGAATCAGAATCAATGGGCATTGCGCAGGATCGCATCAGTATCCTCAATCGGAAAGACATACAAAAAGGCGCGTGGGTGCTCTACTGGATGCAGCAGTCCCAGCGGGCCCACGACAACCCGGCCCTGGAATATGCCATCGTCCAGGCCAATCGTCTGGATCTGCCGGTGCTGGTGGGCTTCGCGCTGACCGACAGCTATCCGGAGGCCAACCTGCGTCATTTCCGCTTCATGCTGGAAGGTCTGGCTGAAACCCGACACCAGCTGGCCGGGCGCCGCATCGGCATGGTGGTGCAAAAAGGCGATCCGGCCACGGTGATCGGCCCGCTGATGGAGCGGTCGGCCCTGCTGGTCTGTGATGTGGGCTACACCCGCTACCAGCGCGCCTGGCGCCAATCGCTGTCTTCATCCGCTCCCTGCCGGGTCGTCGCCGTGGAGGGTGATGTGGTGGTGCCGGTGGCCACCGTATCTCCCAAGGCCGAGTACGCGGCCCGCACCATTCGTCCCAAAATCCATAAGCACCTGGGGCGATTCCTGGTGTCCTGCCCCCGCTACCGACCCAAACACGCATCCATCGACATCGGACCGGAAGGCCTGGACCTTGGCGCCATCGACGCGATCCTGGAAGGGCTCGACATTGACCGGACGGTCCCTGCCGTCACGTCATTTTTCCAAGGCGGGCCGGGGGAGGCCAAAAAGCGGCTGCTTCGATTTATCGCCCATCATCTGCACCATTATGCCAGCAACCGCAATCAGCCCCAGACGGATGACATCTCACACATGAGCCCCTACCTGCATTTCGGGCAGATTTCGCCGGTGTTCCTGGCCCTGCAGATCGCCAATGCGTCCACCGGCGCCGAAGCGGACCGCGCCGCCTATTTGGAGGAGCTGATCGTGCGCCGGGAGCTGGCCGCCAATTTCGTCTGCTACACGCCGGACTACGACCGCTACCGCTGCCTGCCGGCCTGGGCGCAGAAAACACTGGCGGAGCATGCCGCAGACCGGCGCGAGACCCTCTACGATCGGCAAACCCTGGAGGCGGCCAAGACCCACGATCCCTATTGGAACGCCGCCATGTCGGAGATGCGCGACACCGGTTTCATGCACAGTTACATGCGCATGTACTGGGGCAAGAAGATCATCGAGTGGTCGCCGGCGCCGGAGCAGGCGTTTGAAACGGCACTCGCACTGAACAACCGGTACTTCCTCGACGGCCGGGATCCCAATTCATACGCCGGCGTGGGCTGGGTGTTCGGCCTGCACGACCGGGCCTGGTTCCAGCGGGAAATTTTCGGCAAGGTGCGCTACATGGCGGCATCCGGCCTGGAACGCAAATGCGATATCCGTGCCTACGTCGAAAAGGTCGCGGACCTGGGACGGTCCCGCATTGACGGATCAGGGCCTGGAAAATGATAGTTTTTACCCGACACAAGACCCGTTTGGCGCCCTCATTGCGGCTGAAGACGCAAT